>DRKO01000412.1 GCA_011051745.1 Chloroflexota bacterium
CTCATCGGATAGCGCTTTCAGGCTCTCCAGCGCGTGGCCGACCCGCACCTCGACGCGATCTGCGACTCCGGCCTGCTCAAACGACTCGCGGGCAACGGCGGCATGTTCCGGGTCGATCTCCAGGGTGATCAGGCGTCCCCCGGCGGGCAATGCCCGCGCCATCCAGGTCCCGCTGTAGCCCGCCAGTGTGCCGATCTCAACCACACGGCGAGCGCCGATAGCCGTCAGCAGAAACTGCAACATCAGCCCCTCTTCCGGGCGGATGTGAATGCGCGGCAATCCGTGGGCATCGCTGCGGGCGCGGATTGCCCTCAGAGCTTCATCTTCGCGGGCGAAGAGGTCTCGGGTGTAGTGACTAAGAGCGTCCTGGGTTGTCTCGTCCAATTGTCCGGCTCCCCACAGGGCAAGGAACAGATACAACGTGCCTGCGTTTCCGCCACTCGCCCGTTGGCGGGGCACAGGGGCCTGCCATGGAAATCCTGCTTAAGAATTCTATCCCATCCGCAGGCTATCCGCTTCCGGCGCGAGCGCTTCAGGATAGACGCACCTGCTGACATCTGGAGACGGCGAAATCCCCTGGATACTCTCCAGGGGATAGGCCAATGGTGAAATGTGCCAGCCGGCTTGCATTCGCCTTAACTCAGGTAATCGCGGAGGTGACGGCTCCTTGTGGGGTGGCGCAACTTGCGGAGCGCCTTTGCCTCAATCTGCCGGATACGCTCGCGCGTTACCCCGAAGTGCTTCCCTACCTCCTCCAGTGTGTGATCCTGCCCGTCCTTCAGGCCGAAGCGCATTTCGAGCACCTCCCGCTCGCGGTCGCTCAGGACGCTCAGCACGCCGCGAACCTGCTCCCTGAGCAACTGGCGGTCGGCTTTCTCCACCGGGCCGGGGATTTTGTCATCCTCGATGAAGTCGCCCAGCAGGCTGGAATCCTCCTGCCCGACCGGCATGTCAAGCGACATCGGGTCCTGAGAGATGCGCATGATCCGCCTGACCTTCGCCGCTGCCCGGCGCAGCTTGCGCTGCAGGGAGGGATCGAGGCGTTCGCCTCTGGCGTATGCCTCACGGATCGCGAGGGCATCCACATCGTCGAGGAGGTCCATCTCCAGCGCGATCTCCTCGGCCAGAGGCTCGCGCCCCAGCTCCTGTGTAAGCTGGCGCTGAGTGCGCATCAGGCGGTTGATCGTCTCGACCATGTGAACCGGAATGCGGATCGTGCGCGATTGATCCGCAATGGCCCGGCTGATGGCCTGCCGGATCCACCAGGTGGCATAAGTGCTGAACTTGTAGCCTTTGGTATGGTCGAACTTCTCGACCGCGCGAAGCAGCCCGATATTGCCCTCCTGAATAAGGTCCAGAAAGCTGATACCGCGCCCCATATACTTCTTGGCGACGCTCACAACCAGCCGCAGGTTGGCGCGGGTCAGCGCGTTGGCTGCTTCCTGAGCGCGGATGCGGGCGGCCTCGAACTCCTGCACCAGACGGTCTTCGTCTATCTGGTTCAGCCAGCGACGGAAGACGCGGGGCGAGGGCAGGGAGCCTCGCTGACGGTACACCCTGGCGATGTGCTCCTGAAGCTCAGGAGGCATCACATACAGAACTTCAAAGACGGTGAATAGCTGACGGGCCAACTGCGCCCATTCCTCATCCCGTCCCCATTCGCGCAGGTCGAGATAGGTATGCAAATAAGAAGGGGGCAGCCCCCACCATGTCTCACGCAAACGTCGTGCCTCTGCCAGAATCTCCAGAAAGTCCGGCGGGTCTACATCGAACTCCTTCACCAGAACCCGCGCATCCTGCCAGGCCTGAGTGAGGCGGGTGAAAAGCTCTTTCATCACCTCGCGGGGCGCCGGAGGTCGCCCATCCACTGCAAGCCGCTGTTGCAGTTCCTCAATCCTCCGGCTAGCCGCCATCTGGGCAGAAAGCCATATCTCCTGATCGGAGTCAAGTAATTGAACCTGCCCGATCTCCTTCAGATACATGCGAACAGGGTCATTCGCCAGTTCGGCGTCACTGATGCCCCGGGGATGAGGGTATTCTCTTTCTTCCCGTTCCAACTCTTCCAGGTCCTCTTCGTCAGGTTCCAATTCTATCTCCGATCCAGCCGTCTCAGCCTCTAATTCCAGCAGTTCGTCATCCTCGTCTGTGAATCCAAGCTCGAGGTCCAGATTTTCCGTCTCATTGGCGAATTCAGGAGCAGGTTTGTCCTTGAATTCCTCTGGCCGGTCACTCAGTCCGTCCTGTATCATGGTGACAGCACCATTTCAATCAGCTATAGCGCTCAGACTTATGTGACGATTGTCGTACCTGCCCAAGTCGACTCTCAACCAGGCTGGCACGCTTGCCCGAAAGAGTGTATCGCTCCCGTGCCTGGATGATTCGAAGTCGTGCTCTGGTCAGAAGTACGACCATCTCCCCCTCGTACTGCCGGGCAGTCGAAGCGTCTCCCCCGTTGTCCATGTCCGCCATCATGAAGCTCAGCTCCCGGATGCGCTCACTCAGGCGGGCCTCACGCAGGGAGAGGAATATCCGGATTGCCTCCTCCCACAGGCGTTCCTCCGGAAGTTCTACCGCGCGGAAAGGCGTTACCTGACGATGCAGAGCGTCGAGAGGCCGGGCCAGCCAGCCCTCCACCTCCTGCCGGGCCAGGGGATCGAGCATCTGCCGGAGATACTCGAGCGGTTCGATCTCCTCCTGATCAAGGGCTGCCTGCCAGGCCTGAAAGATGGCGCGGTATTCAGGGTGAGTGAAATCAGCCGCCACCACCCTCAACGACAGACCATCGAAAGGCGGCCAGGGGCCCGGCATTTCCCAATCGGGCAGGAAAGGAGCCAGCTTCTCAGGAGAGAGACAGTTCGCC
>DRKO01000413.1 GCA_011051745.1 Chloroflexota bacterium
ACGCTGAAAGCCATCAGAAGGAGATGAGTGAGGAAGTATGAGCACCACCACTACCAGGCGAATTGATATCCCGTTCGCCCCGACCCCTCATGAGACGACCGAAGAACGTTGCTGTCCGCAGGTTCTGGTAGACACCCTGCTTGAACACGAGGGGATCGTGGGAGCTCGTTTCGATACCGGCCAGAAGACACTGACCCTTGAATATGACCCCGCCCTGATTGACGCCGCGCAGGCCACCCGGATCGCCACTGACGCCGGGGCTGAATTGCAGGCAGATTTAGAAGAGTGCTGCATCCACGTGGACAATGCTTCCTGTCGGGATTGCGCCAGTAACTATCTGGAGCGGCGGCTGGCCGCGCTCCCCGGCGTGCCGGGCGTCTCCGTCAACACGGCGGCGGGCGTGCTCAGCATCACATACGATCCGGCCCGGATCTCCCGCCAGCAGATCGAGCAGGCCGTCGTCGAGTTAGGGTATCAGGTCAAAAAAGAAGGCGAGGAAGAAGAAACGCCCGGCCTGCTGCGGCGGGAAGTCGTCGAGCCCATTCTGGTTCTCGTGACCCTGCTCGCGCTCATCGGGGGCGTTGCCATCCGCTCGCTGGGAGCCCCCGACTGGCTGATCACGGGGCTGGCCGTGCTGGCTTACGCCGCCGGGGGCTATTACGGTCTGCTCGAAGGGCTCCGCGACCTGCGCAACTTCCAGATCAATGTTGACCTGCTGATGGTTCTGGCCGCCGGGGGGGCCGCCCTGATAGGAAGCTGGCCCGAAGGCGCCACGCTGCTCTTCCTCTTCTCGCTGAGCAACCTGCTTCAGAACTACGCTATGGATCGCTCACGGAAGGCGATCCAGAAGCTTCTCGACCTGCGTCCCGAAACCGCTCTGGTGCGGCGGGATGGGCAGGAAGTTGAAGTGCCGGTTGAGGACCTGCTCGTCAACGAAATTGTGATCGTCAGGCCCGGCGAGCGGATCGCTGTGGACGGCGAGGTCGTCGAGGGCGAGTCGAGCGTGGATCAGGCCTCGATCACCGGCGAGTCGATTCCGGTTGAGAAGCGGCCCGGCGACATAGTCTTTGCGGGGACGGTCAACCAGCATGGCGTGCTGGAAATCCGAATGACAAAACCGGCCTCCGAGAGCACGCTCTCAAAGATCATCCAGATGGTCGAGGAGGCCCAGGCCCGCCGTGCGCCGACCCAGCGCTTCATTGATACCTTCGAGCAGTACTACGCCGTCGGCGTGATCGCAGCCGTGGCCTTGTTCATTGCCATACCCGTCCTGTTGCTGGGGCAGCCCTTCAAGCCGACGTTCTACCGGGCAATGGTGCTGCTGGTCGTAGCCTCCCCCTGTGCCCTTGTGATCAGCACTCCGGCCAGCATCCTGAGCGCGATCGCCAACGCCGCACGGCAGGGCATCCTCTTCAAAGGTGGGGCTTATCTGGAGAACCTCGCCACCATCAAAGTGATCGCCTTCGACAAGACCGGCACGCTCACCTACGGGCGGCCCACAGTGACCGACGTGGTGGCGATGAATGGCTACAGCGAGGATGAGCTACTCGCCCTGACGGCTGCTGTTGAGGCCCGCTCCGAGCACCCGATTGCCCAGGCAATCGTGGCCGCCGCCGAAGAGCGCGGTCTGGAGCTGGTCCCCGTCAACGAATTTCAGGCCCACCCCGGTATGGGGATCAGCGCCGAGGTCAACGGGATGCACGTGGTGATCGGCAGCCCGCGCCTGATGAAAGAGAATGGCTTCCAGCCACGGCCTGAGGTCATAGAGGAGCTGAATCGTCTGGAGGGCGAGGGTAAAACCGTCTTGCTCGTACACAACGAGCACTGTATGGGCGCGATTGCCGTCGCCGATCGGGTGCGCCCGGAGGCCAGAGAGACGGTGCAGACGCTCCGCAAAGCGGGCATTGAGCACATCGTGATGCTCACCGGAGACAACGAGCGCGTCGCCAGGGCCATCGCCTCCGAGGTGGGGCTGGACGAGTATTACGCCGCCCTGATGCCCGACGACAAGGTTAAAGTCGTCAGGCAGCTTGAGGAAAAGCACGGCCTGGTTGCGATGGTCGGGGACGGCGTCAACGACGCTCCCGCGCTCGCCACGGCCAGCATCGGCATCGCTATGGGTGCAGCGGGGACGGATGTCGCCCTTGAGACGGCTGACGTGGTGCTGATGGCGGACGACCTGACCAGGCTCCCCTACGCCATCCGCCTGAGCAAACGTGCCCGCCGCATCGTCTGGCAGAACATCGCCTTCTCCATCGGTGTAATCGTCCTGCTCATCTCCGGGACGCTCGGCCTGTTCGGGAACACCCTCCCGCTTCCGCTGGGCGTCGTCGGCCACGAGGGAAGCACCGTGATCGTCGTCTTCAACGGGTTGCGCCTGCTGGCCTTCGGAGCAGGGAAAGGATAAACCTCCGGCAGAAAGCCGCTTCAGGGGCCACACCGGCTATGTACGGGGTGTGGCCCCTTTGCTTTCTCGCGGATAGGCGACAGCCGGATGAGTCACAACCAGATCGACTCGCTCGCCCGGCTCGAAGGCATCATGAGGGCCAAGCCGCACCTGCAACGTCAGGCCGCCTCCGGTGCGTACTTCCATAAGCTGATCGTGCCCGAAGTACAGGCGACGGATCACAACCGCCTTCCCCTCCGGCGCGGGGCGGGCCTCCAGCCACTCCGGGCGGAGCATGACATCTACCGGTCCGTGCGCTGGACGACAGAGCGGGAGCGGAATCTCTCCGAGCGCACAGGAGGCCCGGTCGCCACCCGCCTCGCCGGGGATGAAATTCGCCTCGCCGACAAACTCCGCGATCTCCCGTGTGGCGGGCAGGCGATACAGCACTTCCGGGGAAGCCACCTGAATCACGCGGCCCCCTTCCATCACGGCGACGCGGTCCGCCAGACTGAGGGCCTCCGCCTGATCGTGGGTGACGAAGATCGTCGTCGCGCCCGCCTGCTGAAGAATGGCACGCACCTCCGTGCGCAACCGGACACGCAGCGCCGCGTCAAGGTTCGAGAACGGCTCATCGAGGAGAATTACATCGGGCTGAGGGGCCAGCGCCCGCGCCAGCGCGACTCGCTGTTGCTGGCCTCCTGAGAGCTCATGCGGCATCCGCTCGCCCAGCCCGTCAAGCCCGACCAGTTCGAGAGTTTCCCGTACCCGGCGCTCTCGGTCGGGGGCCCGCCGCAGGCCATACCCTGCGTTTCCGGCCACCGTGAGGTGCGGGAACAGCGCATACTCCTGAAAGACCATCCCCACCCGGCGACGTTCCGGCGGGACAAACGTCCCCGGCCCGGCCACGCGCCGCCCCGCGATGTCAATGGAACCCGAATCCGGGCGGTCGAAGCCTGCGATCAGGCGCAGCGTGGTTGTCTTCCCGCACCCGCTCGCCCCCAGCAGGGCCACGAACTCGCCCTTCCTCACTTCGAGGCTGAAGTTCTCCAGCACAATCAGGTTGTCGTAACGCCGCACCAGATCGCGGCACCGAATCGCGAGATCACTCATGCCTTTCTGTCCCCGGTCAATCATCGCCGCCCCACCCCTTCCCCAGCATCAGCCCGACCGAAAGGGCCGAGACCGCCACCAGCAGGAGCGCGGGGCCTGCCGCCCGCCCGTAGAACCCCTCGGTTGTCGCCGACCAGACCCGCGTCGCGAGCGTGTCATACTCAATCGGGGCCAGCAGGAGAGTGGCGGGGAGCTCCTTCATCGAGGTCAGGAAAACCAGCGCCCCCCCTGCGAACAGGCCGGAGCGCATCAGGGGCAGCGTGATGGTCAGGATCACCTCCGGCGTGCTGCGCCCCAGCCCGCGGGCCGCCTCCTCGAGGCGCGGGCTGATCTGGAGGAGCGTCGCCCGCAGCGTCCCGGTCGCCTGCGGCAGGAAGCGCACCAGATAGGCAAAGACCAGCATGGCGAGTGTCTGGTACAGCAGGGGGGCGAAGTTCGCGCCGAAGAAGACCAGCGACAGGGCGACGACGATGCCGGGGAGGGCGTACCCCGCGTAGCTGGCCCGCTCGATCAGGCGACCGATCCCGCGCGGATAGCGAGTCGCCAGCAGCGCCACCGGCAGGGCGAACAGCAGCGCGACGAGCGCCGCCGATCCGCTCGCCAGTACACTGTGCCAGACCGGAGCGAGGAGCGAGGAGCCTGTGTCGCCCACCTTAACGCTAACGATCAGCCAGTACCCGCTGACGAGCAGGGGAACCCCCAGCGACAGCAGGACGACCAGGGCACAGAAAGCGAGCGCAGGCCAGCGCCACACGCCCAGCCGGACAGGGCGTAGCCGTCGGGCGGGCCGGGGTCGGCTGATGAGGGTAAGCCGCCGCTGAACACGTGCTTCAACGAGCAGGATGGCGAGCGTCACAATGACGAGCACCAGCGAGAGGAGCGCCGCGACGCTGCGGTCGAAAGAGGCGACGTACTGGACGTAGATCGCGCGGGTAAAAGTCGTGTAACGCAGCATCGAGACCGCGCCGAAGTCGCTCAGCACGTAGAGTGCCACCAGCAGGCCGCCCGCCGCAATAGCAGGCCGGAGATGAGAGAGCGTCACATGAAGGAAGGCCTGCAGAGGTGTATCGCCCAGGCTACGGGCCGCGTCCTCAAGAGCAGGGTCCATGTCGCGCAGGGCAGCCCGGACGTTCAGCACCACGTAGGGATAGGTGAACAGCGTCAGCACCAGAAACGCGCCGGGGAAGCCGGAGAGATCGGGCAGGTGGCCGGAGCCGAACGAAGCAGCAAGCAGACGTTGCAACATGCCGCGTGGGCCGAGCGCCGCCACAAAGGCATAAGCTCCTACGTAGCTGGGGATCACCAGCGGCAGGACGACCAGCACCGACCAGAGGCGGCGCCCCGGCAGGTCGGTTCGCGCGGTCAGCCAGGCGAGCGGGAGGGCCAGCAGCACGGCGGCGACCGTCACCGTGCCCACAAGGATCAGGCTACGCGCTGCCACCTCCAGCATCTGGGGGCGTAGAAGCTGTGCCCAGGCTTCCGGACGGGCGCGGAAAGCGCGGATCAGGAGATAGGCGTGGGGCAGCGTCACCGCCAGCGCAACAGGCATCGCCGGAAGAAGTAGCGAGAACGGCGGGCGGGCCGGGATCAGCCTGTCCGAGAGCCAGTTCAGATGCGCGGGTCGCGGCAGAGATGCTCTCACCGGTGCTACTCCAGAACGCCCGCTTCCTGCAGAAGGCGTAGCGTTCCTTCCAGGTCTTCCAGATCGGAGAGGTCTATATCCGGCGTCTCAATGGAACTGAGCGGCGGCAGGCGCGGATCGGCCTCCACTCCGGCAGCCAGCGGGTACTCAAACGTCTGATCCCGGAAATAAGTCTGCGCTTCCTCGGAGAGCAGAAAACGGATGAAGGCCTCCGCGTTGTCCGGCTGGGTCGAGGAGGCAAGTTTCGCCACACCGGCCACATTGACCAGCGCACCGGCATCGCCGCCCGTCGGGAAGTAGAGCGCCACCGGATACGCCTCATCCTCGGCCAGCTTACGGAACAGATAGTAATGGTTGATAAAGCCGACATCCACCGTGCCGTCCGCCACGCCCTCCAGCACGGTCAGGTTGTTGGGGAAAACCACCGGGTCGTTCGCCTGAATGCCCTCCAGCCAGGCGCGGGCGGCGTCTTCCCCCTCCACCACCCGCAGCGCGGTCACGAAGGCCTGAAACGAGCCGTTGGTCGGGGCCCACCCGATGCGGCCCGCCCACTCCGGGTCGGTAAAACCGAGGATGGAAGCGGGGAGTTCCTCCGGCGAGACGCGCTCAACGTTATAAGCCACCACACGCGCCCGCCCTGAGACGCCCACCCACAGCCCCTCCGGGGAACGGAAACGCGGCTCGACCAGCGAAAGGATATCCTCAGGCAGGGATGCGGCCATGCCGGCCTGCGCCAGCGCCCCCAGCGCTCCGGCGTCCTGCGCGTAGAAGACATCAGCCGGGGAATTCGCCCCCTCCTCAAGGATCGCCGCCGCCAGTTCGGCTGTGTCCCCGTAGCGGACACGGACATCTATTCCGCTCTGCGCCTCGAATCTCTCGATCAGAGGGCCGACCAGATTTTCATTACGACCGGAGTAAACAACCAGCGTCCCCGGGTCCTCAACCGCCGTTTCCTGAGACGTGCAGGCGCTGAACAACCCTGTGGATACCAGTGCTGCAAAGGAGATCAGAAGGACGATTTGTTTCCGCATTGTGCCTCCCTGCGGTAAGTGATTGTCAGGTTAGCCTTATTCTAATTTATAAGGCTAACCTTATACCATGACTATCATCATACCCTGTTTGGTGGAATCCGTCACAATTTTGATGATGATCGTCATCTATAAGCCGCCTGACCCTCCACCCCCTGCCGTCTGCCCTCTCCATTCGCTTTGACAGCGCTCCGGCGGTATGCTAGACTCGACGCGGCCTGCGTCCGCGCTCACCACCTGCGAGCGCGTTTTTTTGTGAACATCGCATAAACAGGAGGCGAGATGCGCACGGTCGAGTGGCACGACGGCAGGGTGCGGATGATTGACCAGCGGAAACTGCCCTGGGAGCTGGTTCTGGTTGACTACGACGACTACCGGGATGTTGCTCAGGCCATCACCGACATGGTGATTCGCGGCGCACCGGCCATCGGAGCGGCGGCAGGGTTCGGGATGGCGCTGGCAGCCTTCCAGTGTCCGGCAAACGACAAACAAGAGATGCTACGCTATCTGGAAGAAGCCGCCGCCCTGATGAAGAAAGCCCGTCCCACAGCCGTGAACCTGATGTGGGCGGTTGACCGGCTGCTGAGCGTCGCTGCCCGTGACGATCTGAGCACGCCGGATGAAGTCCGCGAGGCGATGCTGGCCGAGGCGCAGAAGCTGGCCGATGAGGATGTCGCCATTAATAAGCGAATGGGGGAATACGGCGCGACACTGATCAAAGACGGCGACACGATCCTCCACCACTGCAACACGGGAGCGCTGGCGACGGTGGACTGGGGTACGGCTCTCGGCGTGATCCGCACCGCCCACCGGCAGGGGAAGCGTATCCACGTCCTGCTGGACGAGACGCGGCCCCGCCTGCAGGGGGCGCGCCTCTCCGCGTGGGAACTGAAACAGGAGGGCATCCCCTTCGACATCATCGCCGACAACGCCGCCGGGCACTTCATGCGCACGGGGCAGGTGAACATCGTGCTGGTCGGCTCAGACCGGACGGCGGCCAACGGCGACGTTGCCAACAAGATCGGGACGTACAAGCTGGCCGTCGTCGCGAAAGAGAACGGGATACCCTTTTATCCGGTCGTGCCGACCTCGACCATAGACCTGAACCTTGCGAGCGGCGATGAGATTCCAATCGAGGAGCGCAGCCCCGACGAGGTGCGCGCGCCGTTCGGATACGCCATCGTGCCGGACGACTATCCGGCCCGGAATCCCGCCTTCGACGTGACGCCTCATCGCTATGTGACCGGCATCGTCACCGAGAACGGCATCGTCTACCCTCCCTTTGACATCAACCTGCGGCGGGCAGTTGAAGGAACCCTCCACGAACCCCGTTAGGAGACTCTCCGGTGAAAGTCGTAATCCTGTGCGGCGGTAAAGGAACCCGCATGGTCGGGGCCAACTCTCAGGCCAAGGCGCTTGTCCCGATTGGTGGGCGGCCCATCCTCTGGCACATCATGAAGATTTACGCCGCCTATGGGTACACGGATTTCGTTCTGACTCTTGGGCACGGCAGCGAGGCCATCAAGCGCTACTTTCTCGATTACGGTCCAATGACGCGCGACTTCACGCTTGGGCTGGGTGAGCAACCCCGCCTGACCTACCATCAGAGCCACGAAGAGGACAACTGGACGATCACGATGGCCGACACCGGTCTGGAAACCAACAAAGGGGCACGTGTGGCAAAGGTGCTGAGATATCTGGACGGCGAGCCGTTCCACCTGACCTACGGGGACGGGCTGGGCGATATTGACATTAACGCGCTGGTTGCCTTCCATCGTTCACATGGCAGGCTGGCGACTCTGACCGGCTACCAGCCCTACTCCCAGTACGGCGTGGTTCAGATGGACGGGGATGGGCTGGTTACCGGCTTTGAAGAAAAGCCCCGCCTCACAGACTGGATCAACGCCGGGTTCATGATCTGTGAGCCGGGCGTGGTAGACTACTTTCAGGGAGACGACACGCTCGACCTTGAGAAAGAGGTGCTCGTCAACCTGGCCCGCGACCGGCAGTTGATGGTCTACAAACACACCGGCTTCTGGCGCTCGATGGATACCTTCAAAGAGGCGCAGGAGATGGATCGCCTGTGGCGCAACGGTGCGCCCTGGAAAGTCTGGTCATAACCTCATGAAAAGCGAAAGCGAACGCAGAGCCTTCTGGAGAGACCGCCCTACCCTGGTCACGGGCTGCACGGGCATTCTGGGATCATGGCTGACGGAAGCGCTGGTCGAACTGGGCGCGGATGTCGTCGGGCTGGTACGGGACTGGGTCCCGCAGAGCGAGTTGATCCGCAGCGGGACGATCGAGCGCATCAAGACCGTGCGCGGTGACGTGACCGACGCGGAGACGATGAACCGGCTCTTCAGCGAATACGAAATTGACACCTGCTTCCATCTGGCCGCCCAGACCATCGTCGGGATCGCCAACCGGATGCCCGCCCCCACCTTTGAGACGAACATCAAGGGCACATGGACCGTACTGGAGGCCGCGCGGCTATGGCCGGAGACGGGCCGCGTGATCGTCGCCTCCTCTGACAAAGCCTACGGCGAGCACGAAACGCTGCCCTACGATGAGAGCGCCCCCCTTCAGGGACGCCACCCCTACGACGTGAGCAAGAGCTGCGCCGACCTGATCGCCATGAGCTACGCCAGGACCTACGATCTTCCGGTTGCCATCACGCGCTGCGGGAACATGTACGGCGGCGGCGACCTGAACTGGAACCGCATCGTTCCGGGGACGATGCGCTCCGTGCTGCGCGGCGAGCGCCCGATCATCCGCTCGGATGGCAGCCCCCGTCGGGATTACATCTTCGTGCTCGACATCGTGGACGGCTACCTGCGGCTGGCCGAGGCAATGATAGACGGCGCATTGACCGGCGAGGCGTTTAACTTCGGGCTGGATCAACCGTTGAGTGCCCTGGAGATGGTGCAGCACATTATAGCCCTGTCCCCCTACCCCGATCTTGAGCCCATCATTGAGGGGAAGGCGAAGAACGAGATTCAGGATCAGTACCTCAGCAGCGCAAAAGCACGCCGTGTGCTGGGCTGGCAGGCGAGCCACAC
This sequence comes from Chloroflexota bacterium, assembly GCA_011051745.1. Lineage (GTDB taxonomy): Bacteria > Chloroflexota > Anaerolineae > Aggregatilineales > UBA3940 > DRKO01. Next base: position 9,229 of record DRKO01000413.1, read on the forward strand.
GCTGGAAGAGGGGCTCTCAAAGACGATGCAGTGGTACGCCGACTACCTCTCTGGATCAGAGAAGTGATCTCATGGACCGCGAAATGGCGCTCTGGCTGGCAGAACTGATCCGGCAGGCGGTCGAGGTGCTGGAGCATGATCCGGGCCTGACCCTCGAAGTGGACGACCACCCGCACCTGTGGCTACAGATTCTGCTCGAAGCAGACGAGGAAACCGGAGCGCTGAAGGGGTACATCCTGAACTTCCCCTACCGGAGCCAGACGGGCGACCCGCTGGAGGCCATCGCCCGGGCGGGCCTGCTTGCCCCGCCCGACACGAAAATACTGGAGTGGGAAGAAGGCGGCTACGCCCGCATCTGGATCAGGCCGGACGCCCCGCTTCTTGCGCTGGCCCTCTTCATCGGCGACCTGCTGGAGAAGATCGTCGGCATGCCGGAAGGGGAGACATTCAGCGTCCAGATCGAATACGGATACTAGCAGGGGGCCGGGCATCAGCAGGCGACGGGTTCATCTGGGCAGCGGTCTGGAGCCGCGCAAGCTGGCCGATACCATCCGGCAGTTAGCGGGGTCGGGGGAACCGGCCTCGTTGATCTGTAACGCGCCGGGGCGAGATCACGGCTGGGTACATCTCTCCATCTCTCACGACCGGCCCGCCCCGCCGCCCTGGGCACTCCGGTTCGGCTACCCTTCAGATGAACATCCGACGCAATGCCTGGCGGGAGTTATCGGCTTCGGCCTGCCGGACGGCGTCAGCGTGATGGAGTGGAAAGCGGAGTTATACGCCGCTCTGCTCATACCGGCGGAAACGCATCCAGAAGAGATCGCCCGCCT
>DRKO01000414.1 GCA_011051745.1 Chloroflexota bacterium
GATCGCTCTCAACGCGCCGGGACCGAATCTCAGCGAAGGGATGTGGGAGGTGTGGCGGGCGCTCTATCCAGAGGAGACGGCATAGGGCTTTATACGCTCCCGCTCCCCAGTGCGACCAGCACGGCCTGCATTCTCTCGTCCACCGTCCAGATGTGATGAAGCAGCCCGCCGGGCAGCAGGCAGATGTCCCCTGCTTTTACCTCGGCCACCTGCCCGCCGGAGCGCACCCGGCCTTCCCCGCTCAGCACGATCAGCATCACGTCGGCGTTGACCTCCCGCTTGCCGGTGTCGCCGCGCCGGTCAAGCTGAAGCAGCATCGCCGTCAGGCGCTCGCCCCGGCGGATGGGGATAAAAGAGACGTTCACCCCTCCCTCAAGCGGGAGGGCATTCTCCGGATCAAAATGGAAAAGTTCCATCAGGCGTTGTCTCCTGCCTCAGAGAGAAGGTAAAGGGACGCTCAGAGCTGGATGGTGGTAAAAATCCTCAGCCCGCCGACAATCGCGACCAGCGCGGCGACGAGCATAAAGATCAGGACGGCGAGATTGACCCGCCAGCCCACCCGCGCCTTGCGGATCGCCTCCGGCGGGCCGGAGAAGCGCTTGAAATCCTGACGGGCGGCGTAGCTCAGAAAGACGCCGATCCCGCTGGTCACCAGCGCCAGCCACATGATCTGCCGCAGGAATGCGACGGGCTCGAACACCTTCAACCCGAAGATGAAGGTCAGCACCAGAATAAAGGCCGAGAGGAAAGCCAGAATGTAGCTGCCCTCGGCAAACATGACAGGATCAGGACGCTCCATGTTGATCTCCGGTAGCCTGTAGCAAATGGCAGGTGGCGGATGCGCAGGCGCAGGATGCGGGATCGAGCACCACCTGCCGGCCGTTAATCGCTATTTTACCCTACTCCAGCCCGGCAAGCTGGCGGTACGTCCGCCGGGCGAGCAGGGCGTCTTCCTCCAGATTAGGGCTTTCGATCAGCACCCTGCCCCCTGCGTCGAAGTCAACGCAGGCCTGCAGGAACTCCCGCCAGGCCAGATCGGACTCTTCCAGAACGACGTGGTTCTTCTCGCCTCTGGGGCCGTACTCGATGCCCGACAGGTGGAAGTGCATCGTCTGTAGCCCTTCCTCGCCTAACTCCTGCCGGACGAACTCGAACATGGCGGCGAATTCCTCGTAGCTGTTGAAGCTGCCGTCGCCGGGGCGGGCGTGCAGGTGGGCGACATCGAGGCAGGGCGCGACGCCCTCCAGCTCTTTCCCCAGCCGTACCACTTCCTCAAGCGAGCCGAACATCGCGCTCTTGCCCATTGATTCGGGCCGCAGCGTGACTTCCACGCCCTCGCTCCGCAGGATGGCCTGAAGCTCGGCCAGCTTCGCCTTTGCCCGCCGGTAGACTTCCTCCGGCGGCTGGCCGTGATACGATCCGGGGTGGAAGATGATGTCCGTCGCCCCGGCCAGATAGCCCTTGCGGGCGGCGGCCAGCAGACGGGCATCGCTCTTCGCCATCAGATCATCGGTCTGGCTGTTGAGGTTAATGTAGTAGGGGGCGTGGACGCTCAGGCTGATGTCGTGCTGTGCGGCGGCCTCCTTCATCCTGAGGCAGCTTTCATCGCTGACGCGCACACTGCGCACCCACGCGATCTCCAGCGCGTCCAGCCCCAGTTCGCGGGTGTAGGCGATTGCCGCCGCCGTGCCCGACTTGGGGGTTCCTTTGGGCGAGCCGACTGTGCCAAAGCGTAATTTCATAGGTGGGGTTCTTCCTGACTCTAAATGTATTCGCCGCCGCTGTTTTCGTCTACAGGAAAACAGTACTGAAGCGTGTCAAAACGGGCCTTCAGCGCAATGACGCGCTGCCGCACTTCCGCAGGCGGGCGACGCTCGACCAGCACGGCGCGGAACAGGCGGGCGATCTCCTTCATGGCCTCCGGTCCCATTCCCCAGCGCGTGACCTCATGCACCGCCAGCCGCACCCCGCCGGGGTCGCGTACGCTCTTCGGCGAATCCCAGGGCAGCAGGTTCATATTGCAGATGATGTGCGCCGCTTCGAGCGCCGTCGCGGCGGCACGTCCGCCGCCGTTGCCGCGCACATCGAGGGCCAGCATGTGCCCGGCGGTGCAACCCTTCTCCGCTCCGGCCACCACCAGCCCCTCCTCCTGAAACGCCGTCGCGAGCACCTGCGCATTGGCGACACAGTCACGGGCGTACCGGGAGCCAAAGGCCAGCATCTCGGCGGCGGCCACGGCCAGCGCCGGGAGCCGGTTGGTGTGGAAGTTGGCCGTCAGGCCGGGGAAGATGGCCCGATCTACCCGCCGCGCGATGTCCTCATCGGCGGTGAGGACGATCCCGCCGGGCGGCCCGCCGAAGCTCTTATACGTGCTGGCCGTCATGACGTGTGCGCCCTCGCGCAGTGGGTGCTGCCACACCCCTCCGGCGATCAACCCCGCGACGTGCGCCGCATCGTACAGCACCACCGCGCCGACCTCATCCGCGATCTCCCGCACCTCCCGCACCGGATAGGGGAACAGGATCAGGCTTGCCCCCAGAATGATCAGACGGGGCGGGCTGGCCCGCACCTCTCGCCGGAGCGCCTCCAGATCGATCTCCCAGTTCTCGACATCATAGGGGATGGTGTGAATATCCAGCCGCCGGTAGCCCGCCGCCCCGACTCGCTGGTGGCTGATGTGCGCCCCGACCGGCGTCGAGAGGCTGAAGATCACGTCGCCCGGCTCCGTCAGGCCGTTCAGCACCGCCATGTTCGCCATGCTGCCGCTCAGCGCCCTGACTTCCGCATAAGGCGCGTCAAAGAGGCGGCGGATCAACCCGACGGCCAGAACCTCGGCTTCCTCCATCCAGCGCAGGCCGGTCTGATACTTCGCGCCGGGGTGTCCCTCGCTGGCCCGCGTGGCGGCACTGGAAGCCAGCAACGCCCTGACGCGGGGGCTCATCCGGTTGGCCCCCGGATAGAGGCACAGCGCCCGTCCGGCCAGAAACTCCTCCTGTTCACGGTTGAGGCGCTCTGCCAGCGCGGCTAGTTCCGGCGGCGAAAGCCCTTCTATCTCCTCCAGCACGCGCTGACGGAAGGCCAGCGCTTCCGGTTCCCACCAGGAGGGCGTGCCTGTCTGCTCGTTCATAGCCATTGATCCCCGATCGCTATCCGCTGTCTGCCCTCTGCCATCAGCCCTCCGCCGTCCGCTCTCATTCTCCCTCCTCTGAGAAGGGGTAATCCAGCATCTCATCGATCCGGTCGCTGATGATGTCGAGCTGGCGACGCTGCGGCTCCGGAATCTTATCCAGCAGGTGACGCCGGATGATCTTCCCGACAAACGATTTGGGCATCTCGTCCACGAAGATGACCATGACCGGGACCAGCTCCTTCGGCAACCGCCGCTCGCAGAAGCCGAGGATCGTCCCTGAGTCAATCGGTCGGTTGGTGGTCACAAAGGCGACGGGGAAGTTCCGTATGCCGACGACGGCGGCTTCCTTCACCTCCGGTATCTCGTAGATCACCTCTTCAACGTCGCGGGGGAAGGCGGGGTAGGGGCCTTCCTCGGCCCGCCGGGGATACCACATGTCCCGCTTGCGGCTGATGATCTGGAAATATCCCTCGCTATCCATGCGGGCCACGTCACCCGTGTACAGCCAGCCATCCCGCAGGGCCTGCTCGGTTTCCTCCGGCTGGCCCCAGTAGCCATCCATGATCTGCGGCCCCCGGACGATCAGCTCTCCGATCTCGCCGGGCGGGAGCGGCTCGCCCGTGCGCAGGTCAACGATCCGCGCCTCGGTGTTGGGGAGCGGCACGCCGATTGAGCCGACCTTACGCGCGCCGCGCAGGGGGTTGGCGTGCGTCACCGGCCCGGCCTCGGTCAGCCCGTAGCCCTCGACCAGCCGCCCTCTGGTGAGCTTCTCGAACGTCTCCTGTACCTCAACCGGCAGAGGCGCGGCCCCGGAGATGCAGGCCTCGATGCTCTGGATGTTGTAGCGGCGCACGCCGGGCGTGTTGTTGATCGCGACGTACATCGTCGGCACACCGGGGAAGAGGGTCGGCCTGTGCCGCTTGATGGCCTTCAGCACCTCCAGCGTGACGAACTGCGGCAGGATGATCATCGCCGCGCCGAGCGCGATCGGGACGTTCATCGCCGCCGTCAGCCCGTAGACGTGGGCGAAGGGTACGACGCTCAACACGCGCTCCCGTCCCTCCTTCAACCCCGGGACCCAGTGCCGCGTCTGGAAGGCGTTGGCGACCAGCGCCCGGTGGCTCAGGATCACGCCCTTGGGCGCGGCGGTCGTCCCGCCTGTGTACTGGATCACCGCCGCATTGCGCGGGGAGACGTTGATCTCAAGCGGGTTGGCGTGGTAGCCGCGCATCAGGTCCACCCACGTCCGTTCGCCTTCCCGTAACGGCCCTTCCAGGCGATGGCCCTCGCGCTTTTCACGCGTCAGGGTGAAGATCGCCTTCTGCCACCAGGCCAGATAATCCTTGATGCTGGTGTAGATCACGTGCTCCAGCGCGGTCTGTTCGGCCACCGCGCGGGCTTTCCCGGCGAAGCGCGTCAGCGTGATGAGAACCGTCGCGCCGGAGTCGTTCACCTCGCGGATGATCTCCTCAACGGGCGCGACCGGGCTAGCCCCGACGACGATCCCGCCCGCCTTCAGCACGCCGTAGAAGGCGATCACCCACTGCGGCGTGTTGGGCATCAGGATCATCACCCGTGTGCCGGTGTCCACGCCCATCCCGCGCAGCGCGTTCGCCAGCCGGTTCGACTGCCGGTCGATCTGCCGGTAGGTCAGCGCCCGATTCATGAAGATCGTCGCGGGGCGGTTCGGGAAACGGCGGGCGGCGCTGGTCAGCAGCGTTTGCAGGGGGCGGTCGGGCACGCTGATTGTGAACGGTACGCCGTCCTCATACGCCTTGAGCCAGGGACGCTCTTTTAACAACTGCTCGCGCTGCTCGGCCTCCCGGTCGCCGGAGCGCCACGAAGCATGTCCCAGCCCCAGAAAGCGGTCAATCGCCCGCTCGACGGCGTCGCGCCGCTCCAGGATCACCATGTGTTTGGAGACGCCCAGCTTGACTTCCTCGGCGAGCGGGATCAGACGGGCGACCTCCTCGTAGTTGGCCTGCGGAAAGACCGAGTCGCGGTCGCCCTGAATGACCAGCACCGGCATTTCCAGCGCCCGCATCATCCCCCGCCCATTCCAGCGGGCCAGCGCGTTGCGGGAAAAACGCTTGAGCACGGCGGGCGGGGCGGATATCTGCTTGCGGACGAAGGGACGGGCGGCGTTCAGGATGGGCGTCGGGAGAGAGAGCAGGGTGCGCTCGACAAAGCCCAGATCGAACCGGTCGGCGGTGGCGGTCAGGATCAGCCGTTTGACCCGCTCCGGGTGGCGGTGGGCGAAGGTGGTTGCCAGCGCCCCGCCGAACGAATGTCCCATCAGGACAAACGGCTCATCAACGCCCAGTTCGGCCAGCACGGTCTCGATGTCGCCGATCATCTCATCCACGCTGTAGTCGGTGAGCGGTTTATCCGAGCGACCGTGCCCGCGCAGGTCAATGGCGATACAGCGGTTGCTGTCCGAGAGCGCCTGAATCTGGTACTTCCACTGAAGCGCGTTGCCGCCGAAGCCGTGCAGCATCACGATGGTGTTAAGTGGCCGCTCCGGCGCGATGTCAATCACGCTCAGGCGGACGAGCGGATGATGCGAGACGATCACATCCTGGCGGTAAAGCTCACAATCAACGTCCATGGCCGAACTCCCCCCTCTGGTGCGCGGTTCCGGATCGCTGCCGGGGCTGTGGCAGGAACACGGACGGTTCGATGCGCGGCCTCCCCTCACGGGGCCGCGCCAGCCCGGTGAGGGCATTATAGCATGAGTGCGGGGGAGGGAGAACCGGTATCCGGCGGAGAGAACCGGAAGCAGACGGGGGGCGGGGATGCCTGCGGGGGGATATGTGAATTTTTCAGAAATTTATCATCGCAATTGACGCTCATCAGGCCATTAGCTATACTCAGATAGTACAAACCCTGCCGGTCGGGCAGGGAGTTCGCGGGGCGCGACGGGGATTTCAACGGAACCCCCCTGCGCTCCGTGATGGCCTTTTCGGAAAAGATGCCTTTTGAGTCCGGGTTTCGCCGGAGGGGCCACTTATCCGGGGAGCGGTCGGACGGGCGAGAGGACCTCGCCCTGCCTGCCGACGCGCCCCTGAGAGCGGTCAACCCGATTGAGACCGGTAAGCCAGCAATGCTGTTTCAGAATCCGGGTTTTACTGTCAGAGCGCGTTTCAACAGAGCAGAGGTTGGCCGACAAAGACTTACCGGGGAGAAAGGAGAAAGCGGCTTCCGCAGGCGTAGTTAAGCGGAGCCGCGACCAAGCAGGATGGTAACGATAGGAATGTTTTCGAACGAGAACGAGGAAGAAAAATACCAGGACTTTGCAGACTTACTGGAGAGTTCTTTTGCAGGTGTAGAAGAACTTAAACGGGGTGACATCCGTCAGGCAGAGATCCTGGAGATTCATAAAAACGAAATTGTGGTTGATGTCGGCGTTAAGCACGACGGCATCATCCCGCAGCAGGATATCGAGCGCATGGACCCGGAACTGTATAAGTCGCTCCGGGTGGGCGATGTTGTGCCGGTCTATGTGCTCAACCCCAGCGATCAGGAAGGGAACCTGATCGTCTCGCTCAATCTGGGCCTTCAGGGGCAGGACTGGGCGCGGGCAAGCGAGTTGCTGGAGAGCGGCGAGGTCGTCGAGGCGGAGGTCATCGGCTACAACCGGGGCGGCCTGCTGGTGCGTTTCGGTCGGCTGGAGGGCTTCGTACCGGCCTCCCATGTGGTCGAACTCAAGCAGGGCCTGAAGGGGCCGGAGCGCCGCGAGGAGATGGAAAGCTTCATCGGGCGCGTGCTGGCGCTCAAAGTGGTGGAGGTGAACCGCAGCCGCCGCCGTCTGATCCTCTCCGAGCGCGAGGCGCAGCGTGAGTGGCACGTCCGCCAGAAGCGCAGGCTCCTTGAGACGCTGAAGGTGGGAGACATCGTCACCGGACGGGTGACGGGCATCCGCGACTTCGGGGTCTTTGTGGACATCGGCGGGGCGGACGGCCTGATCCACGTCTCCGAACTGGCATGGCATCGCGTGCCGCATCCCTCTGACGTGGTGCAGGTGGGGGATGAGGTGCAGGTGTACGTGCTGGAGCTCGATCACGAGCAGGAACGGATCGCGCTCAGCCTGCGCCGGACGCTCCCCGATCCCTGGGATGTGGTCGAGGAGACTTACCACATCGGGCAGGTGGTCGAGGGCACGGTCAGCAACGTGGTGGACTTCGGGGCCTTCGTTGTGCTGCCCGACGGGATCGAGGGCCTGTTACACGTCACCGAGATGGCCGACGGCACGCTGACCGAGCCGTACTCGTACCTCAAGCGGGGCGATAAAGTGACGGTTCAGATCGTGCGCATCGAGCGGGAACGCAAGCGGATCGGCTTCTCACAGCGCGGGCTGGACCTTCCGCATCCGGCTGCACGCCCCGGCGAAGGGGCAGAAGCGGAGGCAGCGGAGGCACAGCCTGAAGATGAAGGCGAGCCACCCGCTGGTACGGGCGACGAGGGGCCGGAAGAGGCGGTTTCTCCCTCCCCTGTGGATAATGAGGAAGTGGCCGGAGGCGAGGCAGACGCCAGCGCCCCGGCGACGGAGCCGCCGTCGGAAGAGGCCGCAGAGCCCGGGATCGAGGAAGAACCGAACGCTCCTCAGGCATCCTGAGGAGCCGTTTTCTGCCCTTCGCAGGTCGTCTGCGGGAGGGAGAGTGCGCGATTTTCTCAGTTGGGGGTGACGGGAGGCAGCGGCGAGATGCCGTTCAGGTCCCGGTCAATCTCCCAGGGATAGACGATCCAGGCGTCGGTGATCGCGCCGTAGAAATCGGGCCGGGCGGACGAGAAGAGCGAGCGGTAAGGGTTAAAGTGCAACACACAGGTGGCCGGTTTGCCCCCGGCTGCCTCGACGCGCCCCCGAACGGCGGTGCTGGTTCGCCCGCTTCCCCAGACATCATCCACGATCAGGGTGCGGCGTTCCTTCAACAGGATATCAGCCGGGAACTGAAGGAACTCCGGCCAGGCGGCCAGAGGCCGGGACTCGATGCGCGTCGGGAAGCGCACGGCAGCCGTCAGCACATGGCGGATGTCGAGCGCTTCGGCGATCATGCCGCCGGGGATGATGCCTCCTCGCGTGATCATAAGGATGGCGTCAAAGGTTCCGGCTTCACGCAACTGGGCGAGCAGCACATCCATCAGTCGATCAACGTCCTGCCAGGTTAGCACTTCATGCCTGAGGGGTCTCTGCGATCGTTGCATTCGTTCTCCGAATAAAGTCCCCGGCGTCCGGGCTGAGAGGGGGCCGGGGTCGCTTTTAGAATCTGTTCCTACGATCCTCATTATAGTGTGGGCCGCGGGGTGGTGTCAAAGGCGGCGGGGGGGCGGCAGGGGAGCGCGTAGCTGCCGCAACGGGCCGAATCTGCTAAAATGAAAGGCGGAGCTAAAATTGCGGGAGCCTGCGCCGCACCCGGCGGCGTGGCCCTGATGGTTCAACCCAATCTGCCACAGCTTGCCAGCAGGGAGTAAGGCATGTCAACCGATCGTGGTATCAGAGTGCTATACGTCGAGGATGAGCCAGCCATCGCGGAGTTACTGAAGAGCGGGCTGGACCTGTTCGGTATCGAGGTCAGCCCGATCTACGGGAGCGCGGAGGAGGCTTACGAGCAGATACTCAAAGGTGAGCCGCCTATCAGCGAGTGCCAGATGCTGGTATTCGACATCCGCCTGCCCGGCATGACGGGCCTGGAACTCTCCGCCAAGCTGCGTGAAGCCGGAGAGACGCGCCCCATCCTGATCGTGTCCGCTTACCAGCCCCCGCCACGCAGCCAGTTAGAGGAGCTGAACGCGCACTTCATGCCCAAGCCGTTTGACTTCGCCGGTATCGTAAGCAAAATACAGGAGCTGGTGGGCTAACCACTGCGGGGTCTCTGGCCGGGGACAGAGGGATCGCCCCCGGCCAGTCTTTACAGGCCGCCCGGGGTCACGGCAGTTCGATCACCCGGGCCTCTTCCGTCCAGGTTCCTTCCAGCAGTACCGTGCCGTCCGGCCCTGAGACGCTGTACTCACCCTGCCCGCGCAGGACGAAGTGACCGGTTCCGGTTGCCTCCAGATCGATGTTGACGCCGGAGAGCGCGACCGTGACCGCGCTGCCGCTGACCGTCGCCTCACCGTCGAAGCCGATATAGCGAATCCAGCCGCCCGGCGACTCGCGGCGGACTCCCTGTCCACTCACCTCGATGCTGGCGTCCCCCGCGTGGTCGCGTATCCAGAGCACGCCCGCGCCGGAGATCACGATCGTTCCGTCGCCGCGCAGCCCGGCCAGCCCATCGCCGGAGGCCGTCAGCGTGCCGGTTCCCCCGCCCTGCCGGGCCAGGGCCGCCTGTGGGCCGGCCAGCGCCATGCCCACCACCAGAATGATGGCTGCGATCAGCCATGCCTTTTTCCTCATCTCTCATCCTCCTTACTGTCAGTTCTCCAGTAAAGCCAGAATAGCCTCGTTCAGGTAGGTATCCGCCGCCGTCGTATCGCCGTCGAGCGTCGCCTCGACCGACTGGATGTACAGTTCCTCCGCCTCCGTCGTGTCGGCCCCATCGGCCTGCTTTTCGGCCAGAATCTCCAGATAGAGCGTGTTCCGCTCGATGAAGGTCATCGTCTCAAGCGGCGGCAACGTGGGCGCGGCCTCCGGCTCTGCCGGAGCATCTGCCCCCGTCGTTGCGGTGGCTTCTGGCGGGGCAGGTGAGGGGGGCTGCGGAGACGGCGCGGCGGGCGAGTCGTCCGCCGCTGCCGTCGGCGAGGGCTGAGCCGGAGCAGAACGGGAACCCCGCACCGCCCGGCGGAGACTGCCGCAGCCTGTCAACAGGCCGACCAGCAATCCCCCTGCCAGCAACATCCCGACTACCTGCCGATGAACTCTGATGCGAACCATTCACTCCCTCCTTTACGCC
>DRKO01000415.1 GCA_011051745.1 Chloroflexota bacterium
CATACCGCCTTACAACTTCATTCTATCCGGTAACGCTCTCCAGAACCTGACAGAGAGGCGTCAGCCTCTTGACAGTTCCCTCTCATCAGCCCCGGAAAGGCAAAACCGGCCCCTCTTTGCCCGAAAGAGGGGCCGGTAAAACATCAGATGGACTGCGACCGGGGTTTAGTATCCGGGCATCTGGGGAGCGGGAGGCTCCTCTTCTGGAATGTCGGTGATCAGCGCCTCGGTCGTCAGGATCATAGCTGCGATGCTGGCCGCGTTCTCCAGCGCGCCGCGCGTCACCTTTGCCGGGTCAATGATGCCCGCCTCGATCATGTCCACGAACTCACCCCTGTTCACATCGTACCCGATGTTGAGGTTCTTCTTCTCGGCCTGCGCCCGGCGCACACCGTCAATGATGACTGCGCCGTCCTGCCCGGCGTTGGCCGCGATCTTGCGCATCGGGGCCTCAAGCGCCGTCCGAACGATCTTGACGCCCGTCTGCTCGTCTGGATACTCCATCTCGACATCGTCCAGTGAGCTGATGGCGTTGATCAGCGCCACACCGCCGCCCGGCACAATGCCCTCTTCCACCGCCGCGCGGGTCGCGCTCAGCGCATCCTCGACGCGGTGCTTCTTCTCTTTCAGCTCGACCTCGGTCGCCGCGCCCACCCGGATGATCGCCACGCCGCCGACCAGCTTCGCCAGCCGCTCCTGAAGCTTCTCGCGGTCGTAGTCCGAGGTGCTCTGCTCAATGGCGACCTTGATCTCCTCGATGCGGCCCTTGATGGCCTTCTCATCACCATGCCCGCCGATGATGGTCGTCTCGTTCTTGGTGGAGACAACCTTCTCACAGCGGCCCAGGTCTTCCAGCGTGGCGCTCTCAAGCCTGCGGCCCAGCTCCTCGGTGATGACCGTGCCGCCGGTCAGAATCGCGATGTCCTGCAGGATGGCCTTACGCCGGTCGCCGAAGCCGGGGGCCTTGACGGCCAGAACGTTCAGCATACCCCGCAGCTTGTTGAGCACCAGCGTTGCCAGCGCCTCGCCGTCCACATCTTCGGCGATGATCACCAGTTCGCGCTTGCCCCGGTTGATCAGCTTCTCCAGGATCGGCATGATGTCCGCCGCCGCGCTGATCTTCCGGTCGTGGATCAGAATGTACGGCTCCTCGATCACCGCTTCCATGGATTCGGGGTTGGTGATGAAGTACGGGCTGATGTAGCCCCGGTCGAACTGCATCCCCTCGACGTACTCGGTCTCAAAGTTGAGGCCCTTGCTCTCCTCGACCGTGATCACGCCGTCCTTGCCAACCTTCCACATCACCTCGGCGATCAGCTCGCCGATCTCGCGATCCTGCGCCGAGATGCTGGCAACGCTGGCGATCTCCTCCTGCGTGTCAATGTCAACCGCCTGCTCGCTGAGGGCCTCCGACACCTTCGCGGTCGCGGCCTCGATGCCGCGCTTGAGCAGCATCGGGTTGGCTCCGGCGGCCACGTTCTTCAGCCCCTCATCAACCATCGTCTGCGCCAGCACGATGCTGGTTGTTGTCCCGTCGCCCGCGATGTCGTTGGTCTTGGTGGCCGCTTCCTTCAGAAGCTGTGCGCCCATGTTCTGATAAGGGTCTTCCAGTTCGATCTCCTTCGCGACCGTCACGCCGTCGTGGGTGATGGTCGGCGCACCCCACTTCTTATCGAGCGCCACGTTGCGCCCTTTGGGGCCGAGCGTGGTTGTGACCGCGTCGGCCAGTGTGTCAACGCCACGCTTGAGCTGGCGGCGTGCTTCTTCGGAAAAAGCTAACTGCTTTGCCATGAGAAAGTTTCCCTCCGTTAAAAGTTACCGTTTACTCCTCGACGATGGCGAGAATGTCGCTTTCTTTGAGGATAAGCAATTTCTTGCCGTCAATCTTGACCTCTGTGCCTGCATACTTGGCAAAGAGAACCGTCTGCCCGACTTCAACGTCCATCGGGATGCGTTTTCCGGCTTCGTCCTTCCTGCCGGAACCGACCGCCAGCACCGTGCCCTGCTGGGGCCTCTCTTTGGCCGTCTCAGGGATGAAAAGGCCACTCTCGGTGCGCTGCTCCTTCTCCACCGGCTCGACGACAACCCGGTCGCCCAGTGGCCGCAGTTTCAGTGCCATACCCTTTGCCCTCCTTGGTTTCAGGTTTCGGGACAGAATTGGCTTTTGGTTTGCGGATTTTAGCACTCGCAGCTTGCGAGTGCTAAAGTCGGAGGTAGTATAGCATGAGGAGCGGGGGTGTCAAGGAACGCCTCTCATCTGTAAGCATTTCTTACGAAGGTTTTACAGAGTCGGGGGGCAGAGCAACAAAAAAACGGCCCCCTCTCAGGGAGGCCGTCAGTCCTTTCAATAAAGAGAATGGGGGCGACTGCCCGGACCTAAGGGCTCGATCACATCATGGGTGTGCGGCCCACACCGCTGTTTTCGTCCACGTCACCCCCACGACCAACAGGGTCATCACCCTCATTATCGTATATTTCCCCGCCGTTGTAAAGACCCTCTCCACTGTTTCCGGGCTCTCCGCCACCCGGCCCCTGAGGAAGAGGCCCGGAGATCGTAAACAGTCCCTCTTCCACCGGCGGCTCCTGCGGTTCCTGCGGAGGCAACTCCTCCAGCGTCTTCAGGAGTTCCTTCACGCTGGCCGCCTCGTCGGATTGAAGCTGCTCAAGCGTTTCCTCCGCCTGCCGGGCATATTGCCAGGCCTGATCATAAAGCCCCATCGCCAGATACAAATCCGCCAGGTTGGCCTGAAGGATGGCCCTCTGATAGGGCATCTCGCCCTGCTCGAAGACCTCCAGCGCCTCCAGCAGGAGGGTTTCCGCTCGCTCATACATCCCCTGCTGGCGATAGAGGAGGGCCTGATGCTCCTTCACCATTGCCAGATACATCTCGCGTCCCACCACGTCAAGCAGGCGGGCAGCCTGAGTGTAGCTCGCGCTGGCGCGCGCCCACTGCCCCATATCGTTGTAGATCGCCCCCTGCTGGGCCAGACAGCAGGCCTCCAGAAAAGTATCCTTCAGGCGACGGGCCAGCGTGAGCGCCTGCTCGATAGCCTGACGGGCCTCCGCCTGTTGCCCCAGCTTCTTATGAGCCAGCGCCAGATTATAGAAGGTCAGCGCCACGTCCTCCTGCGCGTCAGGAGCCTCTTCAAATGTGCGCAGGCTGCGGCGGTAGGTCTTGATCGCCGCCTGAACGCGCCCCCGCAACAGGTCGAGATGCGCCAGATTGTTCAACGCCTGTGCCCTGCCCCGGCTGTCCTTCTCGCGCTGGAAAAGGTCGCGTGCGTCCTCGTAGATGCTCCGCGCCTCCGTCCACTCCCCCCGCTCCATGAGCCAGTGGCCGAGCAACATCAGGCGCTCAGCGGCTACCAGAGGGCGCTGTTTCCGAACCGCGATACCCGCCCAGCGTCGGAAAGCCTCGCGTGCGGTGGCGGTGTCCCCTGCCGCGCGGGCGATGGCGGCCTCGATTGCGGCGGCCTCCTCCAGATCGGGGTCCAGCGAAAGGGCCGAGGTGACAGCCGTCAGCGCCAGTTCGTTCTCCCCCCTCGACCACGCCAGATAGGCGCGGGCCAGTTGCCGGAAGGCCTCAAAGCTGGCCGGACGGGGCACGGCCCGGATCCGTTGACGCAGCGCGTCGTTAATCGGCACGCCCAGCCGATCCACCAGCGCCAGCGAGATACGTTCGATGAAGCGGCCAAAGCCCGACAGAGGAGCGCTGGCCTCCAGAGGGACACGGGGGATGCCCGGCGCTTCGACGATCAGGGACAGCCCCAGCATTTTCGCTCCCTCGTCCAGCACATAGCGGCCATGTATCACCGCCTGAAGGTCCAGGCTGCGCCGCAAGGCCTGAATGCCTTCTTCGTCAAGGGGCAGGCGGTGCTTGCCGTTCGTGATCTGCAGGGCAACACGCCGGTACTCGAGAGCGGGCAGCCCCCCGCCGATCAGGTGCTCCGCCAGCAACTTGCTGAGCAGGCCTCCGATCCAGCGGGCTTCGTCCGTCTGCTCGTTTCCGACCAGCGGGACGACGGCCAGCGCGTCACCGGATTGTTCTATCGGCAGGGTCATAAAGTGTGCACCTTCCTGCAAGACCGGGGAAATGTATCACCGCTCCACATTAGCAGGTTCGGGGGGTTTCGGCAAGGTCGCCGCTCAGGGAGGGGAGATCAGGCGTTCAGCATCCGGCAAGGGTCTGCTCGTAGAGGGTCAGCGTCTGGCGGGCGGCCCGCTCCCAGCTAAACTGTGCCGCGTGCCGCAACCCGCGCTCACGCAGGCTGGCCGCCAGGTCTTCCTGTGTCAGGATCGCCAGAATCGCCCCCGCCATCCCCCGCGCGTCGTCGGGGTCAACGGTGAATCCGGCTTCGCCCGCCACCTCCGGCAGCGACGACGCGGAGGTCGTCACAATCGGCGTGCCGCAGGCCATCGCCTCCAGAACGGGCAGGCCGAACCCCTCATAGCGGGAGGGGAAAACGAAGCACGAGGCCATGCGATAGATGGCCGGTTTATCGGCCTCCTCGACCGGCCCGATCAGCCGCACCGCCTCGCCGAGCCGCATCGCCTCGATCAGCGCCGGAACATCGTCAAAGCGCGGCGTGATCGTCTCCGGCAGCCGCCCGGCCAGCACCAGAGGAATGTCGCGTCCCTCCCGCACATACGTGAATGCCTTAAGCAGCGTGCCGATGTTCTTCCGCACATCATAACCGCCCAGATACAGAACGTACTCGTCGGGCAGGCCGTACTTCCGGCGGACCCCTGATCCCGTCTCTTCGTCGGAGTCGGGGCGATATTGCTCCCCTGCTGCGAGGGGGACGACGTGCACCTGTTCGGGGGGGAGCGCGAGCCGCTGCAGGATGTCGGCCCGCGTTGCCTCCGAGTCGGCGATGATCACCGCCGCCCCGTGCGCCGAGGCAGCCACCAGCCCCGTGTACAGACGGGCCAGCACCCCACCCCGGTAGGCCGGGAGCACCAGCGGGATCAGATCGTGAATCGTGACGGCGACGGGTACGGGGCTGCGCAACGGCGCGCCCCAGTAGGGCACGTGGAGCAGATCGGCCCCTGCCTGCGCGGCTGCACGGGGGACGGCCTGCTGCTCGAAGCGGACTTTATGTCGGTGTCCGCTACCCCGCAGAGGTACGTATCGAACGTGTACCCCCTCCGGCGGCTCGATTGACCATCCCCGGGGGGCGATCAGCGTCAGGGTCAGGTGAGGGGCGACTCCGGCCAGCGCCCTGACCAGATGGCGGACGTATTGCCCGCTCCCCGTGTCAGGCCGGTTCCAGAACCAGGCGTTCAGGGCGACGTGCATAATCGGCGGGTCACAGCCCCAGCGGGTTGAACAGCGCAAACAGCACGATCGCCGCCCCTGCCACAATGCGGATCAGGGCGGCCTGATCGGCTTCATCGCCGCGCACCTTCCCCACCAGCCAGCGATCAACCGGGCGGCGCATCGGCGGGAAGGCGGAGACAAGAACCAGCACGCCTACTACCGCAGGCCCCCAGCGTCCTCCGAAAAAGACGGCCAGCAGCAACCCCACCCCGGCGATCAGGATCAGCGATTGAAGCGCGCGGGCTGCCACCGGCTCATGAGCCGACTTGCTCGTCCGGCGCTGCCCTGAATTTGACTTACGTCCCGTTGATCGTTTGGTAGCCATAGGGGTGTGTCCTGTGCCATTCCCACGCAGTGGCGATGATCTGCTTCAGGTCTGGATAGCGGGGTTCCCATCCCAGCTCCGCCCGGAGCTTCTCCGCCGAGGCGACCAGTATGGGCGCGTCGCCGGGTCGGCGGTCGGTCTCGACGATAGGGATGGGGTGTCCGGTCACCTCCCGCGCCACTGCGATAACCTCACGGTTACTGTAACCGCGTCCGTTCCCCACGTTATAAATCATGACCTCCCGGCTGTCCAGTGCCTCCAGCGCCAGCACATGGGCCGCCGCCAGGTCCTCCACATGGATGTAATCCCGGATGCAGGTCCCGTCCGGCGTCGGGTAGTCCGTGCCGAAGAGATAAAGCGCCTCGCGCTGGCCCAGAGGAACCTGTAGCAGGAGCGGGATCAGGTGCGATTCGGGGCGGTGCGCCTCCCCCCGGATTGCGCGGCCCTCTTCATCAACCATCGCGCCGCAAGCGTTGAAGTACCGCAACGCGCAGTAGCGCAGCCCGTAAACCTCGTGATACCAGTGCAACATCCGCTCGATCATCAGCTTGGTTTCACCGTAGGCGTTGCTGGGGCCGAGCGGGTCATCCTCTTCAAGCGGGGTGTCTTTGCTGGCGTAAACCGCCGCCGTCGAGGAGAAGATCATCCGCCCCACGTCGTGGGCAACCATCGCCTCCAGCAGTTCGAGCGAGTTACACACGTTGTTTCGGAAGTACACCCCCGGCTTCTGCATCGACTCGCCCGCCTCAATGAACGCGGCGAAGTGCATCACAGCGTCCGGGCGGTGGGCCTCGAACGCAGCATCGAGGGCTTTCCGGTCGCCGAGGTCACCTTCGACGAAGGTCGCCTCTTCCGGCACGGCCTCGCGGTATCCCCGCACCAGACTATCGTATACGATTACCTCATGTCCGGCCTTCAGCAGGTGGGCCGCCGTCACCGATCCGATGTACCCCGCCCCCCCAACAACCAGGACTCTCAAGTTTCGTCTCCCTGCGTCTTCGATGTGTGATCGATCCCTTCGCCGCCCAGGTATGCCAGCACGGCAGCTTCTGTGCGGCGGACGGCCTCCGCCTCGAAGGCCAGCAGGCGCTCTCTGGGGACGACCGGGTAGGCGATCTCCGCCATCCGCCCCTCATCGCCGGTGATGGCCTCCATCTCCCCGGCGGAAAGCCCGTTGGTCTCCGCAAAGTAGCGGCACACCAGCCTGACTCCGCCCTCCCGGATCATCCCGACGATATAGTCCCGCCACCGGATGAGCAGATCATCTGCAATAAACGGGAGCCAGCGATCGGGCTCGGCCCCTGCGAGTTGCTCGACGGTGTCGGCTGGCAGGCGGGCTTCTGCCCGTCGCTCCAGATAGACCATCAGGATGGTGTACAGACACCAGTTAGGATGCCCGGTTCCCCAGGGCAGCCCTTCGATGAACAGAGCAGGCATGACGATCTGCTCCAGCCAGGTCTGATCCATGACCAGATGCGTCATGTATCCGGCGATGAACGCCGCCTGTGCCCTGTCCAGCGTAACGGCTTCCCGGAGTTGCGGCCATCGCATCAACAGCGCCCGGTGGGCAGGCCGGTCAGCCTGCGGAGGGATGGTGAAGAAATGCGTCGCCTCGCGCGGGTGGCCGCTGATGGCGCGCACATCGGGGCTGACCGCACCCAGCAGAAAAGCCGCGCGTTCGTCGGCCCTGCCCAGCCAGGGAGCGGCGGCCTGAACGGCCTCCCGTGCAAGCACATCACAGGCTGCAACCAGATGAGTTTGAGCGTGCGGCATGGCAGGCGTATTCTACCCTACCGCAGGGTTCCCTTCCAAACGGGCCGGGAGGGAGCACGATCTTCACAGGAACCTCACAGTCTCTTCAAGGGGAGCTTACATCTTCCGGCTATTCTGTGGGAGAACAGAGGACAGAAGACCGTTTACCGGAACATATCAGACCATACGGAGGTTACAAAAGATGTCCAGGAATATGAAAATCGCGGGGCTGGTTATTGCAGGTATCGCCGTCGTCGCGGCTGCGCTGATCGGCGCGACGGCTGCCTTTGCTCAGGCTCCTGACCCGGTTCCGCCCCCCTTCCCGCCCAATCGCGGGGCCGCGATGGCCGGTGAGAACGTCGGCCCGATGGTCGAGTACCGCGAGATCATGCACGAGACGATCGCTGAGGCGCTGGGGCTGAGCGTGGAGGAGCTCGACGCCGCGCTGGCCGAGGGTCAGACAATGTGGCAGATCGCTCAGGCGCAGGGCGTTGACCTCGCCGAGGTACAGGCCACCATGCAGGCAGCGCGGGCCCAGATGATCGCACAGGCGCTTGAGGATGGGGTTCTGACTCAGGAGCAGGCCACCTGGATGCTGAGCCGCATGAACGGCGCAGGCGCTCGGCACGGCTTCGGCGGCGGCCCGCTCGGGCGGCCCGGCGCAGGCCGTGGGGCATGCGGAGCGACGGGGTTCAACCCCGGCTCGTAACGCCAATCAGGGCGTGTGTTTTTCCAGCGGGGCACGGCATTCGTGCCCCGCTCTGGATTCCGGGTCCGGCCTGCCGCCATCTGTCACCTGCCGCGACGGATGCTATAATGGGCCTCTGATTCCGGGGTTTATCCCACATGCGAGGAGAACAACGATGAGCGACATCCTGAAAACAATCTACTCCGCCGTTGTCTCAGGAGATCGGGATACCGTCCAGGCGAAGGTGCAGGAGGCGCTCGAGGCCAATCTGGACCCGCTCACGATCCTGAACGAGGGCATGGTGGCCGCCATGGGCGAGGTCGGGGATCGCTTCGAGCGGCAGGAGTTCTTCGTACCGGAGATGCTGATCGCCGCCCGCGCGATGCAGACCGGAATGGCGATCCTGAAGCCCCATCTGATGCAGAGCGACATCCAGTCCTCCGGGCGCGTGCTGGCCGGGACTGTGCTGGGGGATGTACACGACATCGGGAAGAACCTGGTCTGTACGATGCTGGAGGGGGCCGGATTCGAGATTCACGATCTGGGTGTCAACGTCGCACCGGAGACATTCGTCAAGGCCGTGCAGGAGTTAGAGCCGGACATCGTCGCGATGTCGGCCCTGCTGACCACCACCATGCCCAATATGCGAGCCACAATCGAGGCGCTGGAGAGCGCCGGACTGCGGGCGCAGGTCAGGATCATGGTCGGCGGCGCACCGGTGACGGAGAGCTTCGCCCAGCAGATCGGCGCGGACGGCTACGCCCCGGACGCCAGCCAGGCCGTCAGGCTGGCTAAATCGCTGGTGGAGGGATGACATCAGGCCGAGCGGTACACCGCCTCGATCACGTATGAGACCTCATCATCGGTCATGCCCGCCCAGAGCGGCAGGCGCAGCAGGCGCTCGCTCATCTGCCGCGTGAGGGGCAGCTCCCTCTGTGCGCGTCCGTACCGTTTCCCCGCCGGTGAGTCGTGCAGAGGGACGTAGTGGAATGTGGCCTGAACCCCCGCTTCCCGCAGGCGGGCCTGCACAGCCGTTCGGTGCTCTAAATCCCGGAAAAGCAGGTAGAAGATGTGGCCGTTGTGCTCGCATTCGGCGGGGACGACGGGCCGCCGAGCCTTCCCTTCGCGCTCCAGGTCGGCGAATTCCTCATAATAGCGTTGCCAGATGTCTTTCCGCCGCCGGGTGATGGACTCGGCCTCCTCCAGTTGCGCCCACAGGAAAGCCGCTTCCAGCTCGGCAGGGAGATAAGAGGAGCCGATGTCCATCCAGGTGTACTTGTCCACCTGACCCCGGAAGAACTGGCTGCGGTTAGTCCCCTTCTCACGGACGATCTCAGCCCGATCCACATAACGGGGATCGTTGATCAGAAGCGCGCCACCCTCGCCGGAGACGACATTCTTCGTCTCATGGAAGCTGTAACCGGCCAGATGGCCGATGCTGCCCAGCGGACGCCCTCTGTAGGTCGCGAGCAACGCCTGAGCGGCGTCCTCGATCACGGGCAGGTTGTGCTCCTGTGCGATGCGCATAATGGCGTCCATCTCGCACCCCACACCGGCGTAGTGGACGATTGCAATCGCCTTTGTGCGCGGCGTGATGGCCTCCTCGATCTGCGTCTCGTCAACGTTGAGGGTGTCGGGGCGGATGTCCACAAACACGGGCACGCCCCCCCGGAGCACAAAGGCGTTGGCCGTCGAGACGAACGTAAACGAGGGCATAATGACCTCATCGCCCGGCTCGATGTCGGTCAGGATGGCGGCCATCTCCAGCGCGGCAGTGCAGGAGTGGGTGAGCAACACCTTCTGGCTGCCGGTGTGCTCCTCCAGCCAGCGATGGCACTTTTTTGTGAACGCGCCATCACCGGCCAGACGGTGGCTCTCGATGACCTGCTGGATGTAAGCCAGTTCTTTCCCCGTCGTAAAGGGACGGTTGAAAGGAATGCGATAAATGATGCACCTCCTGTCCCGGGCTGCTTTTAAGGGGCGGGGCGGAATTCCTCAAAGGGGAGGCCCAGCAGGCTGGCGACGATGCGCCCCGCCGCGCGGCCATCGCCGTAAGGGTTCACGGCCCGCACCATCGAGCGATAAGCCGCGCTATCGTCCAGCAGGCGGGTGGCGTGGCCGAGGATCGCTTCGGTCTCCGTCCCGACCAGCTTCACAACACCCGCCTCGACGGCCTCCCCGCGTTCCGTTCTGCGGCGCATGACGAGCACCGGTTTGCCCAGACTGGGCGCTTCCTCCTGAATGCCACCTGAATCGGTCAGGATGAGGTATGCGCGGCGCATCAGGTGGACGAGCGTCACATAGTCCACCGGGTTGGTGAGCAACACACCCGGCACGTCCCCCAGCAACTCATAGACCGGCCCCCGGACGTTGGGGTTCATATGGACGGGGTACACGATCTGGACATCACCCCGCCCGGCCAGCGCCTTCAGCGCGGCGCAGATGTTGCGGAGCGGCTGACCGTGATTCTCGCGGCGATGGGCAGTGACGAGGATCAGCCGTCTGTCGGGGTCGAGAGGCGGCATATCGGGCGGCTCCGGCAGTTCCGCCACGCTGAGCAGCGCATCTATGACGGTGTTCCCGGTGACGATAATTGTCTCATCGGTGTGCCCCTCGCGCAGCAACGCCTCGCGGTTCCGCTCGGTAGGGGCAAAGTGACGATCGCTCAGGTGATCTACCAGCAGGCGGTTGATCTCCTCTGGAAAGGGGTTGCGCTTGTCGTAGGTGCGCAGCCCCGCTTCCACATGACCTACCCGGATATGTTCGTAGAAGGCGGCCAGGCCGGTCGCAAAGACGGTCGTCGTGTCACCCTGCACCAGCACCCAGTCGGGCCGGAGGGACTGGAGCACCTCCGTCATCCGTGTGATGACGCGGCCTGTCAGGTCGGGGAGGGACTGGCCGGGCTGCATAATGTCGAGGTCAATATCCGGGGTGATGCGGAAAATCTCAAGCACCTGATCAACCATCTCACGGTGCTGGGCGGTGTTGCAGACGACGCTCTCAACCCGCTCTGCGTGCTCACGCAGGGCGCGGATAACGGGGGCCATCTTGATGGCCTCCGGGCGTGTCCCTATGACGCTCAGGATTTTCAATTTAGCAGGCATGCAACTATGTGACACTTTCGGGAAAAACAGATGACCGTCCGGCCAACCGGTTGACAGGCGTCTGAGTTGTCGGTAGATTTCGTCTGGCAGGTCGGCGCGCGGAGCCGACCTGCTGCACCAATTTAGCGCTTAACCGGGAAACCGACAACTCCTCCCGGCCCCGGAAGACGAGGCCGGACCCATGGATGGGGAAAACCCTATGTCGCCGAAGAACGACCCTGTCAGGCTGATCGCCGTTGACGTGGACGGGACGCTCCTCAACAGCCAGCATCAGATGAGCAAGCGAACCGAACGGGCGCTGAAGGAAGCGCTGGCGCAGAGAGTCGCGGTCGTGCTGGCAACCGGCAAAACGTATTATTCGGCGCGGGAAGTGCGTCAGCGGCTCCGGCTGACCACACCGGGCATCTACTTACAGGGCCTCCTGATCTGCGAGGCCGACGGCACAGTGCGCCGCGAACGGACGCTCGCGCCGGAGATCGTCCGCCGGATGGTCGAGTTTGCGGAAGAGACGGGCCACACACTGGTTGCCTACAGCCGGATGCGCGTTCTGGCAGGCAGGCGCAACGAACACACCGACAAGCTGCGCGACTATCACGAACCGGAGCCGGAGATCATCGGTTCGTTGCGCGGGCTGGCCGACAGCACCCCCGTTAACAAGATCATCCTGTTCACCGAGCCGGAGTCCATCGAGGAGTTGCGAAAAGCTCTGAAGAGTCAGGTGGACGGAACCGCACGGGTGGTGCAATCGCTGCCCGATGTGCTGGAGATTCTGCCGCCGGGGGCCTCGAAGGGAGAGGCCCTGCGGTTGCTGCTGAACGACCTGGGGGTTGACCCCCGGCACGTGATGGCGATCGGCAACGCGGAGAACGATGTCGAGATGCTACAGGTGGCGGGGATCGGTGTGGCGGTCGGCAACGCGACGCCCCCGGCCCTCGCCGCTGCCGATCACGTCGTCGCCAGCAACGACGAAGACGGGGTGGCGGAGGCAGTGGAGCGCTTCGTGCTGGGGAAGGGGACGCGGTAGCGACGTATACGTACCCCATCCCCCCGCGAAGAACGGGGGCACATCAGCCCGGCGACGATGAAGGGGGTGGCGTGTGTGCGCCACCCCCTGTGTCCGTCTTCTGAAAGACCCGC
>DRKO01000416.1 GCA_011051745.1 Chloroflexota bacterium
CTGCTGCCGCCGCTCTGGTTGCGGCTGCCACCACTCCGGCTGCCGCCGCCACCACTCCGGCTGCCGCCGCTACCGCCGCTCCGGCTACCACCGCCACTGCGGCTACCGCCACCGCTCCGGCCACCGCCGCGACTGCCGCCGCCCCGTCCGCCGCGTCGGCTGCTCCGGCTCCGCCGGTTGGCGGCGTCCTGACGGCGGGCTTCCTCAACCGACCAGCCTTCGAGCACGGCCTGACGGCTGAGGCGTATCTTGCCCTCCGGGCCGATGTCGGTGACCATCACCATGATCTCATCGCCGACCTTGACCACATCTTTCGGGTTGTTGACCCGGTAGGTGTCAAGCTGGCTGACGTGTACCATGCCGTCGGTTCCCGGCAGGATTTCGACGAAGACGCCGAAGTCCTCGACCCGCGTCACACGACCGGTGTAGATGCGCCCGATCTCGGCCTGTTCGGTCAGGGCCTCGATCTGGGCCTGCGCCATCGCGCTGCCCTCGGCGTCCACGGAAGCGATGTAAACCGTTCCGTCGTCCTCGATGCTGATGCGGGTTCCGGTCTCCTGCTGGATGGCGCGGATGGTTTCCCCGCCCCGACCGATGACGTTCCGAATCTTCTCCGGATCGATCTTGATGATCGTGATGCGCGGCGCGAAGGGGCTGAGGTCCGGGCGCGGCTGTGGGATGGCGCTCCTGATCACATCGAGAATCTGCATCCGGGCCTCGCGGGCCTGATGGAGCGCCTCGCCCATGATCTCGTATGAGATGCCCTTGATCTTGATGTCCATCTGAAGGGCGGTGATGCCCGCCTCTGTGCCCGCTACCTTGAAGTCCATATCACCGAGGTGGTCTTCCATGCCCTGAATGTCGGTCAGGATGGCGTATCGCTCTCCATCGGTGACAAGCCCCATCGCGATCCCGCCCACCGGAGCCTTGATCGGCACACCGGCATCCATCAGGGCCAGCGTGCTCCCGCAGACCGAGGCCATAGAGGTGGAGCCGTTGGAGCTCAGGACTTCGCTCACCACCCGGATGGTGTAGGGGAAATCCTCCTGATCGGGGATGACGGGCCGCAGGGCGTTTTCCGCCAGCGCTCCGTGACCGATCTCACGGCGTTTGGGGCCGCGCAGCGGCCACGTCTCGCCGGTTGAGAAGGGCGGGAAGTTGTAGTGGTGGAGATAGCGCTTGCTCTCGACCGGGTCCAGCCCGTCGAATTCCTGAGCGTCGCCGGGTGTGCCGAGCGTGACGAGGCTCAAGACCTGCGTCTCGCCGCGCTGGAAGAGACCCGATCCGTGCGTGCGGGGGATGATGCCCACCTCTGCCGAAAGGGGCCGGATGGTCTTATAGTCGCGCCCGTCGGGGCGGACGCCTTCGTACAGGATGCGCTGGCGCACCTGATCTTTCAGCACGTCGCTGATCACGGTGTCAACCTGTGACAGCCGCTCGGCGATCTCCTCGTCTTCCTCGTCCACGTACTCAAGCGCCACCTGCTCGCGCAGGTCTTCCAGCTCCGCGTTGCGCTCGTCGCGGTCGTAGTACTCGCGCAGAATCTGGGCGATGCGCTCCTCGACGCGCTTCTCGACCGACTCGCGCAGGAGCTCATCAATGACCTTGACGGCGTAGGTGCGCTTCTCCTTGCCGACCTGAGCCCGCATCTCATGCTGAAGCTCGATCAGGGGCTGCATGGCCTCGTGCCCGAACTTGAGGGCCTCGAGCATGGTGTCTTCGTCCACCTCGTCCGCGCCGCATTCGACCATCAGGATGGCGTCGGAAGTGCCCGCCATACGAAGGTCGAGGGCGGACCGGGCGATCTGCTCGTAGGTCGGGTTGATGACAAACTGGCCGTCGATCAGGCCGACCCGCACCGCGCCGATCGGGCCATCCCAGGGGATGTCCGAGATGTGGAGCGCGGCGCTGGCGGCGTTGATGGCGAGGATGTCATGGGGGTGAACCTGATCGTGGGAGAGCGGGATCAGGATAACCTGGACTTCGTTCCGCATCTCCTTGGGGAACAGGGGCCGCAGGGGCCGGTCGGTCAGGCGGGCGATCAGGATCGCGCTGGTGGGGGGGCGTCCTTCGCGCCGGAACCAGCTACCCGGAATGCGCCCGACGGCATACAGCCGTTCCTCGAAGTCCACGCTGAGGGGGAAGAAGTCGATCCCCTCGCGGGCCGATTTAGACATGGTCGCGGTGGCGAGCAGGAGGGTGTCACCGTCACGGATGGTGACGGCTCCCCCGGCCTGCGGGGCCAGATGACCGGTCTCCAGGGTGAACTCCCGATCACCCACTTTTGTTACAAACTGCTGTGCGTTCATTTTTAACTGACTGCCTCCGTTCGTTCTTTGCTTATCTGCCGCAAACGCTGTTTTCCCCGGAGGCTCAGGGACTGGAAACTGGGATCAAGAGAGCGGGTTGTTGCAACGATGACCCGGCCACTCTCTTGATAACACTTTCCAATACCTGCTCCTCCGGGGGCGCTCAGATGGGGGCTGTTGCGAGGGTGTGCTGTCGTACATCTGAGCTAAACACAGGCGAGTAGAGGGAGGCGGCACGGCTCGCTCTACTCGCCGGGTTACTCACAAACAACCGGTTGAATGATTGATCCTACCGACGCAGACCAAGACGCTGGATCAATTCCCTGTAGGCTTCAGGCTGGGTGCGCCGGAGATATCGCAGCAAGCGCCGCCGCCGCCCGACCATTTTAAGAAGGCCCAGGCGCGAGTGCTGGTCGTGCTTGTGGACAAGCAGGTGTTCGGTGATCTGGTTGATGCGCCGGGTCAGCAGGGCGATCTGGACCTGCGGGGAGCCTGTATCATTCTCGTGAACGCCAAACTCTTTAATGATCTCTTCTTTTTCAGCTTTCGTTAACGGCATGTGCTCGGATTTCCTCTCCGTTAGATATGTCACCAGGCAGGCCGGAGATGGGCCTACCGGTCAGATGGTTTGCCGGGGAGAGTATATCGTGGGGGCATGTTTGACGCAACACGCAGCGGGGCGGAGGAGGGGGCCTCTGCCGGTGGGCCGGGCCTGTAAGCCTGCCGGGGTCGGGGCCGTCTATGAGACAGGCAGGCGCGGGAAAGCCCCGTTCTGTGCCCGGCACGTTTGTTCAGGATGAGCGCCCCCCCGCCTCCGGCGAGGTGATCTGCTGGTATAATGTTGGGGGGGAAGGCTGTTCTCCCGCTAAAGGGCGCTCTCTGTTGAAGGGCGTTCTACCGGACAGTAAGGAGAAGCACATGGAAGAAAAGCTCAGGGAGTTGAAAGAGCACGGGCAGAGCCTCTGGTATGACAACATCTCCCGCGATCTGATGGATGCGGGTGTGATCCAGAAGCTGGTGGAGGACGGCATTCTGGGCATGACATCCAACCCCACCATCTTCATGAAGGCCATCACCGGCGGGAACAGCTACGACGCCCACCTGCGGGAACTGGCCCGCTCGGACAAGTCGCCGCAGGAGATTTACGAGGAACTGGCTATTGTGGACATCCGGCGGGCGGCTGATATTCTGCGTCCGGTCTACGACGAGACGAAGGGGGAGGACGGCTACGTCAGCCTGGAGGTCTCGCCTTTCCTCGCCCACAGGACCGATGAGACGGTCGCCGAGGCGGTCCGCCTGTTCGAGTGGCTGGATCGCCCCAACGTGATGATCAAAATCCCCGCCACGCCGGAGGGCCTGCCCGCGATCGAGGAGGCCATCGCCCGGGGGCTGAACGTCAATGTGACGCTGATCTTCAGCCTTGATGTGTACACCCGTGTGATGGAAGCCTATCTCCGGGGGCTGGAGCGCCGGATCGAGGCGGGGCAGGAGGTGAGCGGGATCGCCTCGGTGGCCTCGTTCTTCGTCAGCCGGGTGGATACGCTGGTGGATAAGCTGCTGGATGAGCGGATCGCGGCCAGCAATGACCCGGCAGAGCAGGAACGCCTGCGCAATCTGAAGGGCAGGGCCGCCGTCGCCAACGCGAAGCTGGCGTACCAGCTCTTCAAACAGACCTTTGTCGAAGGGGAACGTTTCCAGAAGCTGGCGGAAAAAGGCGCACGGTTGCAGCGTCCCCTGTGGGCCAGCACGAGCACCAAAAACCCGGCCTACAGCGACGTGAAGTACGTCGAGGAGTTGATCGGTCCGCACACCGTCAACACCGCGCCACCGCACACGATTGAGGCCTTCCTCGATCACGGGCGGGTGGCCGACACGCTGGAGCAGGGCGTCGAGGAGGCGCGGGCCGTGATGGAGGAACTGGCCGGGGTCGGAATTGATATGAAGGCCGTCACGGATGAACTGCTGGAGAAAGGGGTCGAGGCGTTCGCCGACTCGTTCCGGCAACTGCTGGATGCCATCGAGGCCAAGTGCGAGCAACTCGCCGGGGCTGCCGCTCCCTGAGGGCGGGACAGGATAGCTGTAGAGGGCCGCGCCTTGCGTCGCGGCTCTCTTTGCATCCAGACACAATTAAGATCAAAGACTCAGAAAGCAGACGATACTCATGCTCAAACGGATCGCTTCTCTGGAGCCGAGCGTCACGGCTACCCTGATCGCGCTGGGACAGCGGGATCGTCTGGTGGCCGTGACGCGCTTCTGTCACCGTCTGGCCGATGTGGAGGGGTTGCCTCAGGTGGATAACACGTGGTCGGTAGATGCGGCTGAGGTGGCCGCGCTTGAGCCCGACCTCGTGGTCGCGGGGGTTCCTTACCGGGCCGGAAAAGTGGATGAGCTGCTGAAGGCCGGGCTGGATGTGCTCTGCCTGTACCCGAATTCGCTGGCCGATGTGTACCGGCATATCTGCTGGCTGGGCCGCCTGTGCGATGTCCCTCAACAGGCCGACGCGCTGGTCGAAAAGATGCGGCTCGAGCTGGCCGTGCTACAGGCCCGCGCCGCAGGCCGCCCCCGGCAGCGGGTTTACGTCGAGCAGTGGCCCGACCCGCTCATGAACGGGATGCCCTGGGTGGCCGAGATCGTCGAGGCGCTGGGCGGGGAATTCGTGCCCCGGCCCGGCAACCGGCGGATCAGCGAGGAGGAGGTCATCGCCGCCGACCCGGAGGTGATCCTCGTGAACTGGGCGGGCGTGGAGAATATCAACCCGGCCCGCGTGAGCGCCCGCCCCGGCTGGGAGCGCATCAGCGCGGTGAGGGCCGGGCGCGTTGTGGCGGTTAACGAGATCGCCCTCAACGCGCCGGGACCGAATCTCAGCGAAGGGATGTGGGAGGTGTGGCGGGCGCTCTGTCCAGAGGAGACGGCATAGGGCTTTATACGCTCCCGCTCCCCAGTGCGACCAGCACAGCCTGCATTCTCTCGTCCACCGTCCAGATGTGATGAAGCAGCCCGCCGGGCAGCAGGCAGATGTCCCCTGCTTTTACCTCGGCCACCTGCCCGCCGGAGCGCACCCGGCCTTC
>DRKO01000417.1 GCA_011051745.1 Chloroflexota bacterium
CAGTTCGGCCAACGTCGGCAGCCTGGGCGGGCTGGTCGCGCTCCGGCGTGGCGAGGCACATCTGGCCGGTTCGCACCTGCTCGATCCTGAGACGGGCGAGTACAACTGGCGCTACATTGATCAGTACCTCCCCGGTCGCAACGTGGCCCTGGTGACGCTCGTCCGGCGCGAGCAGGGGTTGATCGTCCCGCCCGGCAACCCGCAGGCCATCTCCGGCATCGGCGACCTGGCCCGCGAGGACGTGACCTTCGTCAACCGGCAGCGCGGGGCAGGGACGCGGCTCCTCCTCGATTACGAACTGGAGCGGCACGGCATCGCGCCGGAGCAGGTGCGGGGCTACGAGCGGGAGGAGTACACCCATCTGGGGGTGGCGGCAGCGGTCGCCAGCGGGACGGCCAGTTGCGGGATGGGCGTGCGGGCGGCGGCCCGTGCGCTGGGGCTGGATTTCGTCTCCGTCGGCTGGGAACGCTACGACCTCGTCATCCCGCGCGAGTATTACGAAAGCGATCTGCTGGCCCCGCTGCTGGCCCTGCTGCACGATGAGGCCTTCCGGGCAGCGGTTGCAGAGTTGCCGGGGTATGATGTAAGCGAAATGGGGCAGGTGGTGGAGCGGCCAGCCTGAGCCGGAGGGCCGCTGGCCTTCATCCGTCCTGTTTCGAGGGGGAAACGCAGGTGTTTAGTGCTGTCGAGGGGGAAGCACATGTTTCAGCGAAAGGCGTTGTCTGTTGTCCTGATTCTGATCGTGGCAGGAACAGGGGTGGCCTGTCTGCCATCCGGGGGGGAAAGCGCGGGCGACATTCAGGCCACCATTGACGCGGCGGTCGCGGGGACGGTGGCGGCGCTTCAGGCGCAGACGCCCGCCGCCGCTCCACCGGTCACCGTTGAAGCTCCAACCGCACAACCCACCGCCGCAGAGGCGGAGCCCACCATCCCGCCACCGCAGCCCACCGCCGGAGAATCCGCGACCGGCGGCGTGAGCGGCCCGGAACGCCCGGAGTACATCGAGCGGGTGCTGGCGAGCGTCAACGAGGCGCGGGCGGCGGAGGGGTTGCCGCCTTACACGCTGAACCCGCTCCTGACGCAGGCCGCGCAGGCCCAGAGCGAGTATCAGCGCAATAGCGGCCAGATCACCCACCGGGGGCCGGATGGCTCCCGCCCGATCGATCGGGTGCTGGCGGTGGGCTATCCGGCCAGGCGGGCAATCGAGAACATCTATTACGGGGGCACGCCGGAGGAAGCGGTCGAGTGGTGGCTGACGGCAGACGAGGATCACCGGGCCGTCGTGCTGGACATCCTCGCCAGCGAGGCGGGGATCGGCGCGGCGACGGACGCCAGCGGCCTGACGTACTTCACGCTCGTGGTGGCGAGTCAGTAACCCGCGCCTGTCTGCGTCTGCCCACAGGCGCGGGAAGCCCGCTCACGTTACAATCGGGGTGAGGAAAAGGGGTTCACCCCCTCCCCCGCGTGCAGGGGAGCCGCTTATCCCGGGCGCAACAGCGCAGAAGGCCAGTGAAAAGTCAGACGCTCTGAGCGAGGTACTGTATCTTTACTGACATGCATCTACTTTCCGTCCTGAAACGTGTTCTCCACCGGACTCTGCTTCTCCTCACCCTGACGGCGACGCTGAGCGCAGCCCTTCTGTTGAACACAAACGGCGTGCGCTCCCAGCCCCCCCGCCCGCGTCATCTGGGCTACGGGATCAGCGTCGGCCCGCACCTGCCCTCACGCCCCGATCTGCTCCGCCAGATGGGGCTGGACTGGGTGAAGGTCTACGACACCGCCCAGATCGCCGATTACCCCGGCTTCCACATCCTGTACCGCATCGAGTTAAACGGCTACCCGGACGACATCGAGGCCTGGGAGCGCGGCCTGTACGATCTGGCGGCTGAGCTGCGCGTGCGGGGCGTGGATGCCGTCGAGATCGGGAACGAGCCGAATCTCGCGCTGGAGTGGGGCAATCAGACCCCCGACGCCCGCCTCTATACCGACGCGCTGCGGCGGGCCTATCAGGTCTTCAAGCAGGTTGCGCCGGAGATCGTCGTCGTGTCGGGCGGGCTGGCTCCCACCATCACCACCCCCGACCGGAGCGCGATCACCGATCTGGACTTCGCCCAGCAGATGCTCAACTACGGGGCCGGTCAGTATTTCGACGCCTTCGGCTACCACCCCTACGGCTTCAACCAGCCCCCGGAGGCCGACCCCCGGCGGCACGAGCTGGTGTTCCGACGCACCGAGCGCATGTATCAACTGCTGTGGGATAACGGCGTCCGCGACCGCCAGGTCTGGATCACCGAGTTTGGCTGGGTGCGCGACCCCGCCGAAGAGGGTGTGGACTGCCGCAACGGCGGGGAGTTCAACGATTTCGTCTGGATGGCGACCTCGAAGGAGCTACAGGCCGCCTACACGGCCCGTGCCATCCGTTTCGCCGATACCAACTGGCCCTGGGCCGGGCCGATGTTCCTCTGGAATCTCAACTGGAACCTGTATGACCCCTCCTACGAGCCGATCTGCAGTCACCTGCGCTGGTTTGCGGTGCTCAACGGGAACGGCTCGCCGCTGCCGGTCTTTTACGCCGTCCAGAACGTGGAGAAGCGCCCCCCGCGAGAATACGCCCCGACCGTCGGGGCGGTGATCGAGAGCCTGACACAGACCGCCGAGGCCGGATGCGCGGGTGCGCTGCGGCTGGGGAGCTTCACCGTGCTCAACACCGGTTATCCCGGCGATCTGGAGGTGGCGGTCGAGCCGGTGAACGGGCCGGGTCGCCCCGTCGTCTGGACGAGCACCGATGAGGCGGAGAGCGGCACGGAGGTGGAGGTCTTTGTGGACGCGACGGGCATCGAACCGGGCCTGCACATGATCGCCGTCAACCTGCGGACGGTCGGGCAGGCGCTCACGTCCAGCTACGTGGTGCGCGGCTGGCTGCTGCTGCACTATCCCACCTCCCCGGAGTGCGTCGCCCGCGCAGGGGAGTGAGAGGGAGGGGAGAGGCTCACAGCTAGGAGCAGAAATCATGGCTACGTTGTCAGGTGTGACTATTGCGGATAAGAATTCATCCTTTGACTCAGGTGCTGCATTCCTGCTTTCTCAAAAATGTAATATCAGCGAGATTGTTCGACTTGATTCTGAGCGGGAAGTGGAAGTCCGGGAAGGTAGTCCCTACGTAGTCGCTCGAACTAAGGGAGCCCGAGACGTAGAAAGCGCTTTCAATGCAGGCCATGAAGCAGCACAGCAAGGGCTGGATTTTCTTTCGATGAGC
>DRKO01000418.1 GCA_011051745.1 Chloroflexota bacterium
GCAGGGGGCGGTGCGTCAAATGGGATGCTGGCTACCTGCCAGTAATAGAAACACGTCCGGCGAAGGGGCGATACGGTCGCGGTCGGTCCCTCACCGCCCGCCGCCTGCCGCAGCGCTACGCCTCACCGGAGGGGAGGGGACCGGCAGGGGCGTAAAGGGCCTCGACCAGTGCCTCGATCTCCGCCTCCAGTTCCGCCTCCGCCGCGCCTGTGGCGGCCATGACCTGCCCCGCCAGCTCATCGAGCCGCCGCAGGCGGGGGTCGTCGTCGGGCAGATCGGGCAGGGGGAACAGGCTTAATTCGCGCCTGCCGGAGCGCAGGTAGCCCCCGCTCAGCGCCAGCCCGCCGAACAGGGCCCGGTACAGCCGCGAGGCCAGGCGGGAGTTCAGCAACGCGCAGAGCGCCCCCGCAGGCCACACCGGCGCGGTGATGATCGTCGTGGCGACGCTGGCCTGCGCCTCCCCTTCATCCACGAAGGCCCGCAGCCGTTTCCCCAGCCCGGCGATGATGATCTTGCGGCTGGCGGCCTGTTCCCGCCGCCGGGGGGAGAGCGCATCGGCGGGGACGACGGGCCGAAGGTAAGTCCGCCCCAGATACCGCGCCGGAACCTCGCCCCACCTCGTCCGGTGGCGACGGATCAGGCCGGTTGTCACCAGCCGGAAGGTTCGGGGCGGCAGTCCGTCGGGCGGGGCGTCAGCGACCGCCGGACGCAGCGCGTAGGCCTCGGCGACCGTCAGCCCGGCGGAGAGCGTCGCCGTTTCGCCCAGCGGGATCGTCCCCTCCAGATAGCGGCGGAGCATGTCCCAGTCGGGAGCGAGGGGGCCACTCCACACTTCGCCCGGCATGTCGCGCAGATCGGCCTGCCGCCCCCGCCGGAGCAGGACGGGGCCGGGGATGCTTCCCTCCATCCGGTAGACGCTCAGCGGATGGTCCGCCTCCGGCCTCTCCTTCCGAAAGATGCAGGCCACAGGGTACACGTCGGCCTCGAAAGCCCGCTGCTCGCTGTAATCCAGAATCGCCTCGACGATCACCCGCTCGCCCAGCCAGCGCCGCAGCGTGCGGGCGTAGTCCGCCGCCAGCAGCTTGTTGGGCAACACCAGCCCGCAACGCCCGCCCGACCGGCACAGCCCGACCGCCCGCTCGACGAACGGCACGGCCAGATCGAAACTGCCGCGCGTCGTCCGGTAACGGGCCTTCAGCGCGGCGCGGTAGCCGTCCCGCTCGCCCCGCGCCCGCGTGAACACGCTGGCAAAAGGCGGGTTGCCGATCACGGCGTCGAAGCGATCCGGCAGGCCCTCGAAGAGGGCATCGTCCAGCAGAGCGTCCCCGCAGCGCAGACGGGCGGAGAGCGCATCGGAGCGCATACCGGGCGCCCCGGCCCACAGCCACAGGCTGAGCGCGGCCAGCTCAACGGCGAGCGGGTCGCGGTCTGTCCCGTGCAGGCAGCCGAGCGCCCGCCTGCGTGCCTCTGAAGGGGTAAGGCCGGCGTGATCGCACAGCCACGCGGCGATCACCTCGCCCGCCGCGATCAGGAAGTGTCCCCCGCCCATCGCCGGATCGAGGACATAGAGCGGGGATGGCGCGGCTGTGTTCGCCCCGTCCAGCAGGGGGACGAGCGTCCGGCGGGCGACCTCTCCGGCCAGATCGGGCGGGGTGTAATAGCTCCCCCGGCTGTGTCGTTCCTCCGCCAGCGCGGCGTACAGGTCGCCGGGCAGCCGGGGATCGGCCTCCGCTTGGCCCACCGGCAGGCGGATCAGGAGTGCCGCCGCCCGCTCCGCGAGGCGGGGGAGCCCCTCGGGGGGCGGCCCGATCCCGATCTCGTCGAGCGCGGCGAGTATCCGATTCTCCGCCGGGGGGGCGTCGCCCCGCAGGACAGAGGGAACAAGACCCCGTTCTTCGGCCATCAGGCGGACGACGATCCCCAGCAGCAGCCGGAGCGCCTGTTGCCGCCGGGCCGGTTGCACAGTCGAGAGAATGGGGAGAAAAACCCCCTCCTGTAGCGTGCGCCTCAGCGAAGCGGCGGACACGGGGAACGGCCCGCCCTTTCCCGCTTTGTCTGTGCCCTCCGCCACGTTGACAGTCGCTCCCATCTCGTCTAAGCTGAGGTAAAGGCGTTGCTCGCCCGGCAACACCTTCCCTGACTCTCGAACCATCGCAGGCCCGCGCCTGCGTTTCACAAATGTATCCCTTCTGGGCGCTGGCTGCCATGCCAGCAGGAGGAGACCGATGGTAAAGCATCCCGGACGACGGTCCATGTTCTGGTTGTGGATGGTTGCGCTGGCCGTGCTCGCTTCGACGCTGGCCTGCGGCCCTCTGATTTCCTTTCTGGAGGAGCTCCAGGGGCAGGGGTCAACCCCGCCCGTGCCGTTGATCGAGCCGACAATCGCCCCTCCAGCCGAGGCGACGGATACGCCGGTCGCGCCGCCCGCAGGTATGGGAACCCCGCAGGGTCGTGGGGACGAAAAGCCGGAGCCGGGCGTGCCCGGCGGCAACGAGCCCGGAACGGGGCAGACGACGATCACGCTCGTTAACCAGGGCGTGGCGACGGTCTGCTACGTGCGCATCTCGCCTGTCACCTCCGATCAGTGGGGGGAGGACTGGCTGGGCGAGACGGAGGTCGTCGGGGCTGGCGCGGAACGGGTCTTCACGGTGACGCCGGGGCGCTATGACCTTCAGGCCGAGGATTGCGGCAATAATCCCCTCTCAACCGAGATGGGCGTGGACGTGAGCGGCGCGTACACGTGGATCGTCACCGGCCCGGAGCTCCCGCCGAACGCCGGTGAGCCGGTCAACGTGACGGTCGTCAACAACGGCAGCGTGCCCGTGTATTACATCTATATCTCGCCCGTCACCTCCGATCAGTGGGGGGAG
Source organism: Chloroflexota bacterium (assembly GCA_011051745.1). GTDB lineage: Bacteria > Chloroflexota > Anaerolineae > Aggregatilineales > UBA3940 > DRKO01. The sequence continues at coordinate 2,871 of DRKO01000418.1, forward strand.
GACTGGCTCGGCACGTCCATTCTGGAGCCGGGCGCGTCGCGCACTTTCACCGTTGAGGCCGGTCTGTGGGACATGCGGGCCGACGATCAGGATCACAACGTCCTCTCGCTGCGCTGGAACGTGACGATCTCTGGAGATATGACCTGGACGATCCCGGACTAGTCACACTGTGGGGGTGGCGCGAGGCGGCGTGAAAGTCGAAATAGCATTACAGTAACGCACCTTTGACGGAGCAGCGCCGATGACCCAGCGCCATCCCCCCCAACCGGACACCCCCGCTTCCGCCCCTCTGTCGGTCAGAGGGTTGTTGCTGGCCGCCTGTGACGTGTACGCCCTTCCGTTGATCGTCTATCTGACCCTGCGTGTTCTGTCCGGCAATCGTCTGTGGCCGGTCGCACTGGCGAGCGTCTTCATCCACTGGCTGCTGTTGCCTGCCATCCCCTTCCTGATCCTGATGCTTCTGAGCCGCCGGTGGTGGCGGGCGGCGCTGGCCGGGGTCAACGCGGTGGCTTTCCTGTGGCTGTTTGGCGGGCTGTTCCTGCCCGATCTCTCGCCCCCTCCGGCGTGCAGTGGCCCGCCCGACGAGTGCCTCACCCTGACCGTGATGACGTACAACATCAACGACGGCAACGCCACTCCGGATCGGCTCATCCCGCTTCTGCGCGAGTCGGGGGCCGACATCATCGCCCTGCAGGAGGTCAGTCGCGAGCAGGCCGCCGCGCTCGAAGGGGCTTTACTGGAGGAATACCCCTACCGGGTGCTGTACGGCTACGGCATCCCCGGGATCGGCCTGCTCAGCCGCTACCCCATTCTCGATCATGAGTTATTCGATCTCGTCCGGGGCGCGTTCCCTTACCTCGAAGCCCGGCTGAGCGTCGAGGGGCGGACGCTGCGCCTGATCAACGCTCACCCGCCCCCGCCGGGCGTCAGCCTCACCCTGTCGCTGGCGTATGCCTCTCAGGGGATCGTGGACATGCCGCCCCTGGCAGAGCGGGCCACATCCGACGGCCCGACCATTCTGGCGGGGGACTTCAACGCGACCGATCAGAGCGACGATTACGCGATTCTGGCCGCCGCCGGGCTGGAAGATGCCCACCGGACGGCAGGCCGGGGCTTCGGCCTGACCTTCCCGAACGGGCGGCGGTATCGTTCCCTGCCGCTCCCCCGGCTGGTGCGTATTGATTACATCTGGGTGACGGAGGAATTCCGGCCCCGGCGGGCATGGGTGGGCGCGGATGCCGGGTCCGATCACCGCCCCGTGCTGGCCGAACTGGTATGGGGGGAGTAAACAAAAAGAGGGCAGCCCTCTGCGGTTGCCCCCTGCGTGGCTCTGTCTTCGCTACCGGATCACGATCTTGGCGGCCAGTTCGCCTTCTTCGGCCCAGCGATAGGCGTCCTCATACCCCATATAGGGCGGAGCCCAGCGATAAATCCACTTGGCCGCGTCCGGCGTGACGTTGATACAGCCGTGGCTGCGCGGATACCCGAAGTTGTTGTGCCAGTAGGCCCCGTGAATGGCCGCGCCGGTGAAGGTGAAGTACGTGCACCAGGGCACGCCGTTCACGTCATACCCCAGCCCGATGTCATGCCCGCCTCGCATCCGGCGTGAGGGTCGCTTGCGCTGAACCGTGTACTCCCCGTAAGGGGTGCTGAAGTCGAACTCCTCGCCGGAGTCGTTACTGTAGCTCGTGCCGGAGGCGATCCGCGTCTGGAAGACGAGGTCCTGCCCCTCGTAGCAACTCAACATCTGCTCGTCCAGCAGAATCTCGATCCACTTATCCTCGACTTCCGGCGAGATGGGGTCGAACTCGGCGCGGGGGATGGGGCGCACGTGGTGAGCGAGCACCCAGGCCTGACGGTTCTCCTCCAGATCATCGTAGAGGCGATACCAGGCCCGGCCCTGCTCGTCGTCCGCCCGATCGATCACGCGGTGAACCTGAGCATAATAGCATTTGTACCAGTCGAAATCCCAGCGCAGACTGTCCAGCGAGGGGCGGTGATGCTGCCAGCTCACCGGGACAGTGATCTCCCCCCAGAAGCCATCTCCGGTTACCGGCTGCGGCTCGTGGAAAATCTCGTGGCAGGGCACGACGTAGGCCGAATGGATGTAGCCCCGGTCGGTCTCAAACCAGACCGTGCTCCGGGCGCGGCTGTCGTAAGGATCGCCCCGCACGCCCCGGTAAATGGGCAGCACATCCCCCCAGAAGACTCGATCAATGGAATTCGCGCTCGGTGTGGGCGCGGTGAAGATGCGCAGCCATGTTGCGCCGTGCACACGCCCCAGAAAAGGCGGGTTCCCGTACAGTTCGTTGTACGAGATCAACTCGTTGATCGGGTCTTCTTCGCTCTGACTGAACGGGCGTCCCCCGGCGGCCAGCGCGCGCTGAGCCTTTAACGAGGCCAGCGCGACCGAGCCGAGTCCGGCGGCTTGAAGAAAGCGACGACGTGAGATGCCAGTTTGTGACATGATCCTGCCCTGATATCTATTTTTTCTCCGGTGTGGCTGTCTCTGGATTATAGCGACCTCTGTCCGTTCTTCAATAAGCAGAATGGCGTGCTCGAAGAGAGGCCCCGCGCAGCCGCGCGGGGCACGAAACTACCGACACATATCCTCCGACCGCTCACGGCAGAGGTTCAGGAAGCGTCTCCTTTTTTCTTCTCACCCGTGCCGCCTCCGCCCTTGAGTCCGTCCTCCGCCTCGCCCTTCTTTCTGAGGGAGGTTTCGGCCTTCCCCGGAGGCGTCTTCTTCGCTCCGGTCACCTTCTCCTTGTCCACCTTCTTATCGGCCTTGCCTTTGTCCTCACTCTTCATTGTCTTGTCCTTACTCCGTTTGTCCTTATCCTGCCCGGCGTTCTCCAGAAGTTTCTGAATACGCGCGATGAGCGCATCAGGGGCAAAGGGCTTGAGGATATAATCCATCGCCCCCGTCTCCAGCCCCTGCTGAACCTCGGCTTCCTGACCTTTGGCGGAGAGGAAGACCACCGGAATATCAGCCGTCGCGGGCGTGTTTTTAAGCGTCTTGCAGGCTTCGTACCCCGTCATTTTCGGCATACGGACATCGAGCAGAATCATGTCGGGCTGTTCGCTGGTGGCGAGCCTGATCGCATCGAAGCCGTTCGAGGTAGCGATGACTTCAAAACCGCCATACTGGAGCGTGAAGACGAGCAGGTCGCGGATATCCGGTTCGTCTTCTGCGATGAGTATCTTGGGCATGGTTGTTTGATCTCCGAATTCTGGCAAAGGTTATCCGGCCCGGCAACCGCCGAACTGATCCACGCGCCTGACCGTTACTCCTCAACCACCATCTTATCCCGGCTTTTCTCTTCCCGGACGCGGTAGGGGAGCCAGACGCTGAAGGTCGTCCCCTTCCCTTCCTCGCTCTCGAACCAGACCCGTCCGCCGTGCATCTCCACCAGATGCTGCACGATGGAAAGCCCCAGTCCGGTTCCGGCGGCCTGCATGACCAGCGGATGCTCGCCCCGGAAGAAGCGGTCGAAGATGCGCCGCTGATCCTCCTCCGGGATGCCGATTCCGGTGTCAATGACATCTATCTGGACGCCCTCATCCTCCGGCTGCACACGCACCGTCACGCTGCCGCCGTCGGGCGTGTACTGATAGGCGTTGCTGACCAGATTGGTGATGATCTGGGTGACGCGGTCGTAGTCGGCCTGAATGGAGGGCAGGTCCTCTGGAACATCGGCGATGAACTCCAGATGACGCCCTTCGTTCTCCTGACGGCCCCTGATGGCGGCCAGCACATCGTCTATCAGTTCGCGCAGGTCCACATCGTGCAGGTCGAGCTCGACGCGCCCCTGCTCGATGCGTGAGATGTCCAGCAGGTCGTTCACCAGCAGGCTGAGCCGGTCGGCGTTGCTCTTGATGATGTCGAGGAAGCGCCGTTGCTCCGGCGTGACCTCCCCGGCGGCCCCCAGCAGGAGCAGGTCGGCGTAGCCCTTGATGCTCGTCATCGGGGTGCGCAGCTCGTGCGAGACGTTCGAGACAAACTCGGTCTTGATGCGGTCGGCCATAACCTCCCGCGTGATGTCGCGGAAGACGGACACCAGGCCGAGGAATTCGTCGCCGTGCGTCACGGGGGAGACGTGAACCGAGACGATCCGCTCGCCCACCTCGATCTGCTCGGAGAGGTACGCACTGCGGCTGGCGATGGGGTCCTCGCTCCAGCCGCGCAGCATCTCGGCCCAGCGCTCCGCGCCCGCCCCGTAAAGACCGGCCAGATCGGTGGCCGGGCGGCCCAGCACCTCGTCACGCCGCAGCTCGAGGATGCGCTCGGCGGCGGCGTTGAAGAGGATGATCTCGCCCGTCTGGTCGGAGACCATCACGCCGTCCGCGATACTCTCAAGGATGGCCTGACTCTTGGCCGCCTCGGTCTGCTGGCTTCGGAGCATCGTCCCCAGCCGTTCCGCCTGATCGCGGATCAGGCGGTAAAGCTCGGCGTTGTTGATGCTGGTCGCGACCTGATTGGCGGCGGCCTCCACCAGCCGGACGTGCCCTTCGTTAAACGCGCCCTCCTGATCGCTGGTGAAGAAGATGCAGCCCAGCACCTCCTCGTTGGCGACCAGCGGTGCGCCCAGCAGCGAGCGGTTGTGCTCGGTTCCCGGCACGTTGGCCCAGCGGGGGTCCAGATGAACATCATCCACCAGGATAGACTGGCGGTTGTCCATCACCCAGCCGGCCATGCCTTCGTGCCGTCCCAGCGGAATCTGACGCCCTCCCGGCGGCAGCACCTCGGAGGAGCTCATCACCGCCCGGTGGATCAGCAGATCGGACTGGGGATCGATCAGGTACAGCGAGCCGTGCTCCGCGCCGACCGCCTCGCCGACCAGCTCCAGTGCGCGGTTGAGCACGCGGTCAAGGTCGAGGCTGGCGGTCAGCTCAACCGTGATGCGGAACAGCGTATCAATGCGGTCACGCTCTTCACGCAGTTCGCGCGTGCGCTCCTCGACTCGTTGCTCCAGTTCCTCGGAGAGGGCAACCATCTGGGCGAACAGGCGGGCGTTCACCATCGCGGTTGCCACCTGCCCGGCGAACGTGCGGAGCAACTGGAGATCGTTCTCGGTGAGCGGCTTCTCCTCGCCGGACTGGACGGCCAGCACACCCAGAATTTGATCCTCGGAGAGGATCGGGACCGCCACCTCGCAGCGCACCCATTCCTGAACGGGGAGGTAATCCGGGTCCTGAGTGACATCCTCGACGAACTGCGGCTCGCAGGTGCGGGCCGCCCGCCCGACGATGCCCTGCCCCAGCGGGATACGCCGCAGGCGTTCGATCTCCTCGCCGGTGTACCCGTGCTGGGCCTGCATGATGAGCGTGTCGTCCTCAAGAGTGAAGAGGCCGATCAACGGGTACTTGAAGGCGCTGGCAAGCTCGCGCACCACGCGCTCGAAAATCTCCTGCAGGTCGAGCGCCGAGTTAACCACCCGCGTGACTTCCTGAAGCGTCGTCGTCTCGGAGAGACGCTGCTCCAACTCACTGTACAGGCGGGCGTTCTCCAGCGAGACAGCGACCTGAGCGGCAATCGGCCCCAGCACGCGCAGGTCGGTTTCCTCAAAGGCCCCTTCGCGCTCGTAATCCTCCACCGCCAGCACGCCGATGATCTTCTCGCCGCTGGCGAGCGGCACGGCCAGGAAGGACTTCAGCCCCTCCTCAATGTGCTCAACGCCCAGTTCCTTCAACCTGGCGGGAACATCGCGGCTGATCAGGAGCGGCTCGCCCTTCTCGATCACATGGCTGTACAGGTCGTTCCCGTAAGGCCGCGCAGGGAGGGGGATACGCAGTCCATTGCGCAGCGCGAGCGGGAACTCCAGCCGGTCGGTGCGCGGATCGCGCCGTACCAGAGTCAGCGACCGGGTGTGAAGCACCTCGACAAGCTCGCTCTGGAGCATCCGGTACAGGTCTTCCGCCGAGATCGCCTGCGTCATGGTGCGGCTGATCCGGTTGATGGTTGAAAGTTCCTGCAGGCGGCGCTGGGTCTCGTCGTGCAGGCGGGCGTTTTCCATCGCCGTCGCGACCGAGGCGCTCAGGGCGCGGGCCAGCCGGATTTCACGCTGGTTGAAGCGTCGCTCCCCTTCGGAAAGCGAAAGCTCCACCAGACCGATGGTCTGGTCGCGGGCCACGAGGGGCAACACCAGCATGGTTACCGCGCCGCGCTGGCGCAGCCACTCCGCCTCCCGCTCCGAGAGATCGGGATCGTCGGCCTCGAGCGTCACCACGCCCTGCTCGGCGAGCACGGTGGCGGTGGCCGGATACTGGCTCAGGTTGTCGCGCCGCCCGATCTCGTCCACCGGGTGCGATCCTTCCTCCCTGTCGAAGTCGGCCAGCATCTTCAGCGCATCCCCGGCCTGATCCCACAGGTAGATCGCGCAGCGATCAACGTCCAGAGCGCGGATGTAGTACCGCGCCGCGCTGGTGACGACGTTATCCAGATCGAGCGAAGAGGAGGCGATCCGCGCCGCCTCAAACAGGATGCTCAGTTCGGCGCGGCGGGCGACCGTCTCCTGGAACAGACGGGCGTTCTGGACGGAGACGGCGGCCTGATTGGTGATCGTCTGGGCGACCTCGACCTGCTCCGGCCTGAAGGAGCGCGGCTTCTCCGTCTCCTCCAGCGCGATCAGGCCGGTGACCTCGTTACCGACCACCAGCGGCGTCAACAGGAGCGACTTCACGTTGCGCCGCTCCACAAAGGCTTCGAGCGCCTCCGCCCGCTCGTCGGTGGCGAGGTCTTCAACGACGAGCGGGGCCTTCGTCTCGCGCAGTTCCTCAAAGATCGGGTTGTCCAGCGGGACGACGATCTCGTCCACCGAGCCATCGGGGTTAGAGGGCGTCTGGATCGTCAGGCGGCCGACTCCGGCCTCCGGGTCGAAGTCAATCACGCAGCCCTGCCCGATCTCGAGCGCCTGCGCCATCTCATCTACGGCCGTCTGGAGGATGCTCTGCTGGTCGAGCGAGCGCCCCAGCGTGGCCGAGATACGGTTGAGCTGGGCCAGACGGCGGGTGCGGTTGTGCAGTTCACGGGCGTGCGTGGCCGCCTCTTCAAACAGGCGGGCGTTCTCCAGCGCCACCGCAACCTGGTTGGCAAAGGCGGCCGCGACCTGAGCGTCGGCGGGGGCGTAGGCGTGGGCCTCGCTCCGCTCGAAGGTCAGCAGCCCGATCACGATCCCACCGCTGACCATCGGCGCACCCAGCCAGCTTCGCATCGTGGGCGGCGGCTCGCGGTTCAGGCGTGGGTCTGTGTGGGTGTCTTCGATGATCAGGGGCTGCTTCTCGTCAATGATCCGGGCGACGAGCGGGTCGCCCTCGATCTCTATCGAGTCCGCCGGAACGCCCGTCTCGTCCACGTAGCCGCGCACTCCGGCCATATCCAGCGCATCGCCCGCCATGCTGCGCAGCCAGAAGGTGACACGGTCGTAGCTGATGATCTCGTGGGCCTGATCAAGGGCCGTGCTCACCACCTGATCCACGCTCAGCGTGGCCGTGATGCGGCGCGAGACCTCATTCAGAGCGGCAAGCTGGCGGCCCCGCAGGGCGATGTCAGCCTCCAGGCGGGCCCGCTGGGTGACATCCTCCAGCAGGACAACGGCCCCCGTCACGGCTCCGGTTTCGTCGCGGCGCGGGTACAGGTAGACGTTCAGGGTGTGAACCTCGTCGGCGACCGGACACTCCATCCCGGGCCGCTCGACCGGTTCCCCGCTCTCGATCACGCGGGCGAAGCCCTCCTTCAACTCGCCGAAGGAAGGCCGGGCCTCGAAGAACGGCTGCCCGATCAGGTCGTCGCCCCAGCCGTACTGTTCGCGCAGGAAGGCGTTGACCGTCTCGATGCGCCCCTCCCGGTCGGTAACGATGATGCCCTGCTGGATGGACTGAACGACTGCCTCGTTGTAGCTCTTGAGAGCGAGCGTCTCCTGATAGAGGCGGGCGTTCTCCAGCGCGGAGGAGGCCTGCTGAACGAACAGCTCCAGCGAGCGGAGGCCGTCCTCGGTGGGCCGTTTGCCGTCCACCGGATCGCGCAGGTTGATCAGGCCGATGATCTCGCTTCCGGCGTACATCGGCAGATAAAGCTGATCGCCGGGATGCCAGTCATCGGGGGAGCGGTCGGCGGCTTCGAGCTCGCCGCCCGCCGCTCCGAGGTGCTCTCGCACCCAGGGGTGATCGTGCGCCAGGAAGTAGCACGACCCCACCCGCATGGACATGAAAGCCTCGTCCTCAAAGCGTCTGCGCCACACCTCGCCGGTGAGCAGGCTGTCGCGGAGCGTCTCTTCCTCCTCCGGCCCGTAGCCCGCCGTGACGAGGTGAGTCATCTCCATGTTGTCGTCAACCAGCATCAGCGCCACACGTTCCCAGCCGACGGAGCGGATGCCCCGTGCGATCACGGAGAGCCGCTCTTCCAGATCGCGCGTCTGCTGGAGGGCGGTCGTGATCAGGTGCAGCTTTTGCAGTCGGTCACGCTCGGCGGCGGCGGTAGCGGCCTCGGCCTGCACCGCCTGATACAGGCGGGCGTTCTCATACTCAACCGCGATCTGGCTGGCAAGCAGGTTGAACAGGTCGCGGTCCTCCTCGCCAAAGGGCACGCCATCCCGGACGCTACCGAGCAGCAGGACGCCGCTCCGGGAGGGGCCGAGAGGCACGGGCAGCGCGGCCAGCGTGTAGGCCCCCAGTGCACGGGCCAGACTGGCGGCGGCACTGCGGCTCTTGCGATCCAGATGATAGAGAACCGCCTCGCCCTCCCGATAGGCCTGTGTGATCGGGTCTCTGCCGGTGAGCAGTTTCTCCAGTTCCTCAGGCTCCGGCACGGGTCCGGCTGCTGCGACGACCTCGAATGTATCCCCCTCCTCACGGCGGAGGGCGATCAGGCAGTGGTCAACGTCCATCTCCCGGACCACCGAGTCGGCGATGTCCCGCAGGACTTCCTCCGGGCTGTGCGTGGTATCCACGCTCTCCATCACCCGGTGGAGGGCCAGCAGGCGCTGGGCACGCAGGTTGAGCAGTTCGTTCACCTGCGAAAGCTCGATGTCCTTGCGGATCATCTCATGGGAGAGCCGGTCGAGCTCCTGATAGCTCTTCTCCAGGCTTTCGAGGCTGCGGGTCAGTTCCTCGGCCCGTTGCTCCATCGAGGTGTACAGGCGGTTGTTCTCGATCACGATGGCCGCCTGATTGGCGAAAATCTCCAGCAGGTCTACCGTCTCGCGGTCGGGCAGATGCCCGTCGCGCGGCTGATCCACACTGAGGACGCCCAGCAGCCCCCCGCCCGACGCCTGAAGCGGGACAAGCAGCAGATGTCCGGGGAGCCAGTCCCCCTCTTGCTCTTCCTCGTGCTCCGGTCGGGTCTCCGGCTGAGGCAGGCCCAGCGCCTCGAATAGCTTCGCGCTCTCCTCCGGCGGAATCAGATAGGAGCCGCCCAGCCGGTAATTCTCATTCTGATAGGGCGCGATGGCCTCCCAGTCGCTCGGCTGTTCGGAGAGACGCTCGAAGACCTCCTCCGGCAGTCCGGCCTGCGCGAGATGCTCCAGCGTGCGATGGTTATCGGCCAGCACGCTGATCAGCACGCGCTCGAATCCCGCCGAGTCACGGATGGCGCGGGCGACCGAGTCGAGTGTCGTCTCCACCGAGCTATCGCTGCGGAAGGCGCGTCCCAGTTCAAAAATGCGGGTAAGCTGCTCGGCCCGCCGCCGGAGCAGTTCGCTGCGCTCCACCTGCTCGGCGTGGCGCGTGGCGTTGGTCACGGCGATGGTGGCCTGCGCGGAGAGGGCCTGCACAAACTCCGCCGCGTCCGGGCCGAGTGCGCCGGGGCGATCCCCGTACAGGCTGATCGTGCCGACCACGCGCCCCTCGAAGTGGATCGGGACGATCAACGCGCTGCGTGCCTCCGGGATGGGGCTGGGATAATGGGCCACCTTCTGGAAGTCGTCAATCACGAGCGTCTCGCCGCTCCGCGCGGCGGCCAGTTCCAGGATGCGCGTCTCCTCGCCCAGGTCCATCCCCAGCCGCATGGTGGGGATGATCTGCGTGCCCGTCTCGTCCCACTCAAACATGACGAGCGAGCCCCACACCGCGCCCTCGGCCCGCATCGCCTCGGTGGCGATCACCTCCAGAATGCGCTTCAACTCCAGCGTGGCGTTCAACTCGCGGCTGATGCGCGAGACGGAGCGCAGCTCCGCTGCCCGCCGCCGGAGGGTGGCGTCGGTATCCTGATAGAGACGGGCGTTGTCAATCAGGGCGGCGGCCTGTCCGGCGAAGATAGTCAGCAGCCGTCGGTCGCTGTCGTCGAAATCGGCCCCGTTGCTCTTGTTGGCGACCAGCAGCAGGCCGAAGCGTCGCCCGCCCGCGCTGAGGGGGGCCAGCATCAGGGTTTGCAGACCGGCCCGGCGGGCCAGTTCCCGCAGACCGACGCCGTCCACCGTCTCATCGGTGAAGACGCTGTTTGATTCGTAAAGCTCGGCCTCGCGCCACACCTGACGGGCCAGCGCGTAGCGGGGCAGGGAAATGCTGTATTCTCTGACGGCCTCCTGGTCCACCCCGTAGAAGGGCAGCCGCGCGACCAGCTTATCCTCCTCCGGCTCGTAGATCAGGAAGCCGCACACCTCCACGCCGATCAACTCGGCGATGCGCTCGGCAAGCTGGGCGTACAGTTCCTCCGGGTTGGTGAAGGCGCTCATCGCCTGCACGATCTGCTGGAGGCCCTGTAGCTCCGCCACGCGGCTCTGCTCTTCCTCGTAAAGGCGGGCGCTCTCAACGATGATGGCGGCCTGATCGGCGTAGGTCTGTAGCAGCCGGATGTCATCCAGCGTGAAGGGGCTGCCGTCCTTCTTGTTCGCGACCTGCAGAACGCCGATGCGCTCCTCGCCGACCGTCATGGCGGCCATCGCGACGGTCTGGACGCCTGCCAGTTCCGCCAGTTCCGCCAGCCTCAACTCGGCCACCAGATGGTCGCTCTGCACGTCGTTGCTGAACCAGAAAGAGACATCCTCCCACAGGCTGCGGGCCGGACTGCCCTTTGTGAGGGGGATCACATAGCGGCTGGTGAGCGTATCGAGCACGCCGTAAAGCGGCTTCTGGGCAACCAGCCGTTCGTTGTCGCGGTCGTAGAGCAGCACGCCACCGATCTCGGTCTCCATCAACTCGGCGACGCGCTCGCCAAGCTGGGCGAAAAGCCGACGCGGCTCCTGCAGGTTGCTGATCGCCCCGGCGATCTTCTGCAACCCGGCCAGTTCGACCACGCGCTCGGCCTGCAGACTGTACTGGCGGGCGTTCTCAATCGCGATGGC
>DRKO01000419.1 GCA_011051745.1 Chloroflexota bacterium
AGGCAGGTAGATCACGAGCAGTAGAAACGGGAGGATGCCCGCCGCCAGCGGCGCGACGGGAACGGTGATGAAGGCGAAGTAGAGCAGGGCCAGGGCGATCAGCACACCGTCGGCCACGCGGGAGGGCGTAAAGGAAATCGGCACGGTGCGGTCGTGGAGCCAGCAGGCGAGGATCAGCAGCAGGCTGCTGAGCGTGGTGTAGACGGCGAACTGGAGGGGGGAGGAGACGCCGCCCTCCGGCTCCACCCACCACGTGATCGCCCAGAAGCCATACACGATCCCGATCGCCGCTGCCAGAAGGACGGTCGGGAGGAAACCCGTATGCAGCGCCCGGCGCACCGCATACCAGCCGACCCAGACGGTGATCAGCGCGTGCCATGCCAGGCCGGTGAACGAGATCGAGAAGGGGAGTTCTTCGTAGAGCGTCTGGACGATGAGGCCCTCCACCAGCCAGCCGAAGGCCGCCCCGACCAGAAACAGTGCCCAGAGAGTGCGCACCCGGAAGCGAGCGATCAGGCTGAGGACGATAAATGCCATCAGGGAGTACAGCAGCCAGCCGGCGATCCAGTCGGGCAGGGAATCGGTCGGGCGGACACGTGCCCAGAAGAGAATCTCGGAATAGTAGAACAGGATATATCCGGCAGAGAGAACGCCGGTAAGCCGTCTGAGGATGCGCATTCTCGGAAGCCCTACAGGCCTGCGCGGCGTTCCCACGCCCACTGCATCGCCCAGATGGCAAGCGGGCGCATATAGGTCAGCGAGCGGTGCTCCCCCGCTATCGTCCATGCCTCCGGCGTCTGGAACCAGTAACCCAGTTCATGGTAGGTCATCTCATAGATGCCCTTCGCCGTGCGGAAGGCTTCTTCGATCAGTCCCTCCTGTAGCATGGCTGCCGCGACGGCGTAGGTTGTCCCCGTCCACACCTCCTGAGATTGCAGGCAACTCGTATCCACGCGGCCATCCGGGCGCATCCCGTTGACCGCGCCCATCAGCCCCTCTTCAAACTGCATTACATTGAAATCAAAGACCTTCTTCAACGCGCTGCGGGCGTGATCCTCCGGCACGATGGAGGGTAGCCTGCACGCTTTCGCGTACCATTGCCCGGCCAGTTGATCGGCCATGATGCTGTTGTGCTGGCGGCTTGAACTGGCGTCGTAGGCGTAGTACTCGCCTGTCCACAGAAGCTCTTCGTAGGAAGCCTGCCCTTTCGCGAGCAGGGCGCGATACTCCTCCGCCTGCTCCCCCTCGCCGACGAGATCGGCCATCGCCGCCGCCGCGCTCAGTGCGGCCAGCCACAGCCCGCCGCAGTACGCGCTTGGCCCGCTGACCGCCCAGGTATCGTAGGTCTGATCGGGGTAGCCTTCGTTCTCGATCAGGCCGTCCTCGTCCAGATCGAACTGCTTCATGTATTCCATCGCCTCGCGCACAGCGTCCCAGACCCCGCGCAGGAACCCCTCATCTCCGCTGGCGACATAGTCCCGGTAGACCTGAAGGACGAACTTGGGGTTCAGGTCTTTCCAGCGGCTCACGTCCTGAAAGTCGTAGGCGTTGACTAGCACCCAGGGGTCTTCAACCGGGCTGCCGATGTCATGCGGGATCGCGCCGCGCACTTTGCGGGGGGCCTTCCTGCCGGAGCCGATCATCCGCCGGATTTCGGGATGCTCAATCTGAAGGGCCTCCGCGAAATCGCGCTGTATGCTCAACTCGAGCTCCGGCCAGAGCATCGCCAGCGCAAAGGAGGCGTAGAAGTGTACGTCGTAGGTGTTGTACATCCGGTACTCGTGCCCCTCAAGGTAGGCGAAATGCCCGATGGATTCCTCCGGCGGCGGTTCCTCGCCTTCCTCCCCGTCCGTCCAGATCGTGCCCCCGTCCACCAGATAGTACAGTTCGTTAAAGAGCGCCGTTTTGTACCAGTCAGGGAGATCGGGGTCATCGAGGACAGGTTGCTGCCATGCCTCGATCTGGCGCTCCCAGTCCGGGTAATTCAGCAGTGCGTCGCGGGCGAGGGCCGGGGCGGCGTTCCCGTCTCGTCCGTAGAAGCGCGTATAGCGGCGGTAGTAAGCCCGCCCCGCGCCAAAGCGTGCGAGCGGCATATCCCAGGCCAGCGCAAACGTCACCTCGCGCGATTCGCCGGGCGGCACTTCGACGGTCACGCACAGCGCCGCCCCGATGCTCCGCCCCGGCGCGGAGGGCCGCTCATCCTCGACGTTCTCCAGCGCTCCGTCCTCCCGGAAATCACCCCACACATCCATGCCGCTGCTGTTCGTCACAAAGCGCGTCCGGTACGTCACCTCGACGCCGGGCCGGGCCTGTGTGGCGATGGCAAAGGTGAGCGGGTCCTCGAACATCTCCTGTTCTTCCGGCTTTTGCCCCTCTTCAAGCGGCTTCGGTTGTCGGTGAACGTGGTGCAGCGCCACCCCGATGATCTCGCCCTCCTCCGCCGCCTCACGGAACAGGCGATTGTGATGGCCGCCCGCGCGGTCGTTCTCGCCGCCGGTTCCGTTCTGGAAGGTGAACATCAGCCCCACGATGGCCGCCTCCGTGCCTGTGTTCTCGATGTTCCAGACGAAGACCCCCGCCGGGAAGCTGCTCTCCCGGTAGTTATGCGGGATCAGGGGCGAAATCTGGCGGCAGGTCAGCCGCAGATGCGGATCGGGCTCCTCGTAGACCGTCCAGGCGCGGGGGAACAGGGCATGGTAAGTAGAAGCTCTCCCCTCCAGCCGCCAGCCCCAGCCGTGCAACGCCCCGTCCTCTGGACGGGCGGAGCAGAGAACGAGGCTCCGGCCACGCTCCCCCGGGCGTCGAACGTACAGCGAGAACTGGTCGGCGGGGACGGAGCGATATTCCATCATGCCGGGGCGCAGCCCCCAGCGCACAAAGTCGCCTCTCCAGCCGCGCGTGATGCTCCCCCCGCCGAGGCCACCCAGCGGAACGCCCATGATCGGGCCGGGGTTGAGCGGCTCGAAGGGATCAACGATCGGCTCGCGTCCGGCGGCACGCTCGCGCCGGACGGCCCGGCGCAGCCGGATGATCGTCGGCAGCATGTCGAGGAGAACATCGAACGATGCCCCGGCCGGGCGTCCGGGTTCCTCCAGCACGTGGTCGAGCGGTCGCTGCCATGCGGCTTCCGGGATGTCGGGCGGAGTGCTCATAGGGCTATCTCCTGTTGCTGGTTAGCGTCTCGGTGGCCCCCGGTTCACTGCTTTAGCCGGTCTTCGCACTGGCCGGGGATCGGGAGGTTGACTGTGTGGGAACGGATCGCGTTCCACCTTATGATACCCCCGGCAGGGGAGAGAGCAACTGCTCGATGCTATAATCACGGTAAGACGATCCTCTGTCCGGTCATGGAGGAGGTGTTATGCGACGGTTGATGTCCTCAGCCCTGCTGTCGGTTCTGCTTCTGATTACGGCCTGTCGTCAGGCCCCTGTAAGCCCTGAAACTCTGGAACCCACCACCCCGCCGGAGGCGACGGGCATGGGGGAGGGCGGGGCGACAACTACGCCGGAGAGCGGCCCGGCGGCGGAGAGCGACGCAACCCCGACCCCCGATCCGTTTGCTGACGAACGGCAACGTATGGTGGATTTCACCATTGTGGCGCGGGGGATCAAAGACCCGGCGGTGCTTCAGGCCATGCTGGATGTTCCACGCCACCTGTTTGTGCCACCGGAGTACATAGATCAGGCTTATGAGGATCATCCCCTGCCGATCGGCTACGGTCAGACGATCTCCCAGCCGTACATCGTCGCCCTGATGACCGAATCGCTCGAACTGGAGCCGGATGACGTGGTGCTGGAGGTGGGGACCGGCTCCGGCTATCAGGCGGCGGTGCTGGCCGAGATCGTTGATCAGGTGTACACAATCGAGATCATCGGGGCGCTGGCCGAGCAGGCCGCCGCGCGGCTGGAGGAACTGGGCTACGACAACGTCGAGGTACGCCACGCCGACGGGTATTATGGCTGGGAGGAACATGCTCCGTTCGATGCCATCATCGTGACGGCGGCCCCCGATCACGTTCCGCCGCCGCTGCGGGCGCAACTGGCCGACGGGGGGCGGATGGTGATCCCGGTCGGTCCGGTGGGCGGCTATCAGGAGCTGTGGCTGATCGAGCGGCACGGCGATGAATTCACCACGACCAGCCTGGGCGGGGTGCGTTTCGTGCCCCTGACGCGAGAGGTGCGTGATGAGTGACGCCCCGACGCGATACAATCAACGGACATCTATTCTCTTCTCAATCAGTGCGGAGGCGTTATCAGCATGCCACAGAATGGAGAGCACCCACCGACGGGGCGGATACTGGTCATCATGGCTCACCCGGATGACATCGAGTTTGGCGCGGCAGGGAGCATCGCTCGCTGGGTGGACGAAGGCGCGGAGGTGACGTACTGCATCATCACCGACGGCGCGG
>DRKO01000420.1 GCA_011051745.1 Chloroflexota bacterium
CGCGATCAGGAGAAGCATCGCGCCAGTGTAGGTGATCAGATCGGCGCGGGTGGGCTTATCAATCGCCCCCAGCGCGACGGCGACCACCGTCCCGAAAACCCCCGCTATGGTCGGAACCCACAACCAGGGGTTCTCAAAGCGCACGCGGGCGTGATCCAGCACACTGCTGAGCACGGTTGCCAGCGTGCCCATCCCGACCATGAAGAAGTAGGCGCGAGTCTTGCTGTAGGGCAAAGCCAGCCGCCATCCGCCCAGCAGCCGCAGGATGCCGCTATCGGGCGGGTCTTCGATCCAGACGGCGCTGATACCCAGCAACCCGACCAGCGAGAAGGTCAGCGGCCCCAGGATCGGCGGAGCCCACACCAGCAGGTTCACCGTGACGCGCTGACCTTCCGGGCCGTAGGGCAGGATCGCCCGGATCAGGTGGTAGTACGCACCCAGCAGGCCAACGACGATACTGGCAACGAACACCACGCTGGCGAGCACGGTCGCCAGGGACCGCTGCCGCAGGGCGATCAGCCCTGCGATCAGCAGGATCACCCCGGCGACCGGCCCAAAGATGATCGGAATCCATTCCCTGGGGACGATGGTCCCGCTGATGCTGTGCGCCAGGTAGATGTCAATCCCGAGGAAGATTTCGTTGGTGGCTGCCATGAGCAGCATCAACTGGTCGCGTGTGAGAGGAAGCCTGACGCGCCGGATAGGCGGGAACACAGTTGCCAGGTGATACATCGCTACTGCCCGGCCTCCTCGACCTCGATCCCGGCTTCCTCCAGCCTGGCTGCCGTCATCTCGCGCAGCTCGGCCAGGTCGTTCAGAATCTCATACGCGCCGTGCCACTGGACGTAGTCCGGACCCTGCATCCACACGCCGAACTTGGCCGTGCGGCCCCAGTGATGCCACAGGTTGAAGAAGGTGAAGTCAATCGGCTCATCGAAGGGCTCTTCGGTCAGCAGGTTATTTTCCTGAAGCGGCGCGACGATCTCCCGGCTCTCCACAACCCACTCGTTGACCCGCTCGGTGGCGGCGTCGGCGGCCTCGTAGAAGTCTCCGATGAAGTTGTCGTTGTGGCATTCCTGGCAGACGGCCTGCATCCGCACTTTGTTATCCTGCCAGCCTGGCCGCCGCTCACTGATCGGGGCGAACAGATACCACGTCAGCCGGTCGCCGACATCGTGGGTGGTTCCCGTCGCGCCGAAGCCGCTGAAGTGGCAGGTGGCGCAGGTCGGGGCAGGGAAGTCGCTCACCGTCAGCGTGCCCGCTTCGGCCTCCCAGTTCCAGTCGTCCCCGCCAGTCAGATAAGCGATGCCGTGCGGCGACTCCTGATAGATCTCCCACTGCGGGTGATCGGGGCCGATGTGGCAGGCGTTGCAGGTCTCAGGCTTGCGGGCCTGCTCCATGCTGAACTCGTGGCGCAGGTGGCACTTCTGGCACTGGCCGACCGATCCATCCTCGGCGGGCCGCCCGATGTTGTGGCAGTTTTCGCAGGCAAAGCGCGTGATGGCCGGTCCCTCTATCTGGAACAGCGCATTGCGTGCCCGGTCGGGGTTAAACGTCCCTTCCGGGATCGCCTCGTACATCTCCAGCAGATCGGGCGGTAGGTCCTGTGCTCCGGCGTAGGCCACGTAGGCGGGCAGCGCATGGCGGCTCTGGTTGAACTGCGCGACCTCGGTTGAGTGACACTCCTCGCACATTGCCGCCGTCGGAGAGGCGAGGACGTAGGTTCCCTCGTGCTCCGTCGCGCCGGGGTAGTCGGGCTGGACTTCGTGGCAGTCGCGGCACAGCACCTCGGCAGCGGCCATCGTGCTGTGGCTGTACTGCTCGACGATACCCGGCGTGGTGCG
Organism: Chloroflexota bacterium; assembly: GCA_011051745.1. GTDB lineage: Bacteria > Chloroflexota > Anaerolineae > Aggregatilineales > UBA3940 > DRKO01. Next base: position 1,845 of record DRKO01000420.1, read on the forward strand.
CCGGTGGCATACGACGCACTCGTCGCGGCTGTTCGCCAGAGCGTCCACCTTGCCCTCCTCAACGACCGGAGCGGCGGAGCTTGTGACGGCCTGGACGATCACGATGATGCCCAGCAGGACGATCACCGCTACCAGACCAACGATTAAGACACGGGCGGACTGAACAGGGGCGGATTGCTTCTCTTCAGCCATACAGGTTTCCTCCTTGCTGAGCGTGTGAAAAGTGCCCTGATCTCCCGTATTATGAGATATGAGTGAATTCTATCACGATTCGTGATAATGCCTAATCGGCGTTCGGAAGCGGTTGCCGTCAGCTCTGAGCGTCCGGAGGTCCGTTGCCCCGTTGAAGGAAAAGGGCGTAGGCGGTGTTCATCAGGAACAGTATCCCGGCCACCACGTTGATCAGCCCGCCCCACTGGCGACCCGGTATCCAGCCCGCGATGTCGCCGGAGACCCTCAGCAGCAGCGAGAGGTGCAGCAGCCCCAGATGCACGTAAAAGGCCGGATGGTAAGGCGGGGAAACCCCCGCGATGGCCGGAATGATGATCGGTGCGTGGCCGAAGATCATGGCGAAGACGAAGCCCAGAAAGATCGCGTGCAGCAGCGCGTCGTAGGAGAACGCGCCTCCCAGCAGCCCGAAGGACATCCCCAGCACCCCCGCGATCCCCAGCCAGGCATATCCGGAGAGCAGGCACACGGCGATGAAGCGCGTCACGCCTTCGCGCTGGACGGTGCGACGGGCGATGTCGTGGCGCAGCAGCCAGAGCGTCAGGGCGAGCATCCCGACCCCCGCAAGGCGCATCCCCGGCACGAGGCGGACGGTCGCCACGACGGCCCCGGCGATGAACAGACCGTTCGCGGCGGCGAAGAGCGACTGACGGGCCTCCGGAAAGCGCAGCAGGCGGCCCAGTTCCAGCCGCTCACCGGCGATGGTCAGGATCAGGAATCCGGCCCACAGCAGGACGACCTTCTGTACCGGCAGACCGGCCAGCCAGAGGACGTTACCGGCCAGCCAGGCGACCGCGCCCAGCCCCATCGTGACCGTGTAAGGGGCAGGGTGGCTTCGGACGATCACGACGAAGACGATCACCAGCCCCAGGCTGCCGAGCGTGAGCAGCCACTCTCCGGGCAGCCCCGCGATCAGGGCCAGCCCGCCCAGGCCGCTCAGGAGCGGTCCGATGTACGTCCAGCCTCGCCTCAGCGCGATTGCCCGCTCGACGGCGATCAGCGTCCCCAGGAAGCCGGAGACCATCAGCGGGCCGTGGCTGAGCGGCGAGGCGGGGCGCAGGCGCGGAATCTCCAGCCCCAGCCGTATGAGGCCCAGCCATGCCCCCGCCGCCAGAGACAGAACCGCCATCGCCAGCAGGGGATAGCGCAGGGGGAAGCCCTTCTCGTTCATCCGCTTTTGATCAGCATCAACATCATCACGACCGCCGTTTTCGCCTGTATGCTGTGCGAGAGGTGGGCGGGCATGTGGACCCACGTCCCCGGCCCGGCCTCCATCCGATCGTCCCCCAGCGTGAGATCGGCCTCGCCCTCCAGAAAGTGGAGGATGGCGGGCATCGAGGCGGTGTGCTCGGAGAGCTCCTCGCCTGCCGCAAAGCCGAACAGCATCACCTTGATCTGCTCGCTCTCAAAGATCGTGCGGCTGAGGATGCTGTCCTCTGGAACCTCCGGGATCGATCCGGCCAGGTCTGCGATGTACGTATACGATCTGTCCATCCCTCTCTCCTCAGGCTGGCTCCTCTGAGCCTGTCTCACGGGATCATGTCCGTTCTACGTTACGCGCCGGGCGCTTTGACGCGCGGCCAGGCGTGCGCGGCGAAGGCCCCCGCCGCGACCAGCTCCAGCGTGCGACCCACCGCGATCAGGCCCCGCCATCCGGCGATCCAGTTGCCCGCATAGACGGCCAGCACACCGGTGTTGAGGACGGCGAACGCCAGCCAGGCCAGCGTCACGTTGCCGCGTTCGGTTCCCCGGAAGCGTGGCAGAATCCAGAAGGCGACCCCCATCGCCAGTTGAAGCGTCCAGCCGATCAGCACGGACTCGATGTGCAGGGGGAGCAGCCTCCACAGGGCCGGTTGTAATGGGATACCCTTATTGAACAACATCAGCGCCCCAAATGCAAAACCCAGCCCCAGATGGATGAGCGCCGCACGGATCAGCCACACGCTCAGGCGGGGCATCTCATCGCTCCCTGACCCGTCTCCATGTGTTGGCGATGAAGGCCCATCCGGCCAGCAGTTGCAACGTGGCCGAGGCTGCCAGCAGCCAGCCCCAGCCCGACCCGGGGGAGGCGGCGGTCAGCGGCTCGCCGATCACACGGAGGATCAACCCGGCGTTCAGCAGGATGTAGGTGGCCCACGCCAGCGCGTCGCTGCCGCGTGGCCGTTCTTTTGAATACTTGGGGAACATCCAGTAGGCCATGCCGATGATCAACTGCGTGACCCAGCCGACCATCAGCAGATGGAAATACACCGGCCCCAGCGCTGGAATGCGCAGGGGCAGATCAAGCACCGGCCCGGCGGCGGAGAGCACCCCCGCCACCAGAGCCAGCACAAAGTACACCAGCGCCGATTTAACGAACCAGCGTGCCAGTACGGGCATCGCCGTGCACCTGCCAGTGTGCCTTTTCCGAATACCTGAGAGGTGAGGGGGGCGTGTGAGGCCATGCCCCCCTCCTCGGTATAAGTATAGTATAACTGGCGCTCTCGCAGAAGAGGATCATCCTCCGGACATCGCTACGCTCTGCCCCGCCCCGTCACAACGGGGGGGACGAAAGCATGTTGCCCTGCTGCGATCAGTGCCCCAGCGTCTCGTGGCGGCGCGACGTGTTGAAGATGCCGGTCGGGGTGGTCACCCCGCCGACCTCGGCGATCAGCTCGAAGGTGTTGGCGTCGTAGATACGTACCGTGTCCCCCAGCCAGTCGCTGATGTACACGTACTGTCCATCGGCGGTGAACTCGGGGTGTACGGTCTGGACGCCGTCGTCAATCACCTCGACGACCTCGAACGTCTCCCGATCAATCACGTATATCTCGTTGGGCCGCTCGCCGAACAGGGTATCAGCCCAGATGTAGGGGTTGTCCTCGTGCGAGCGGATGAAAAGACCGGGGCCGCTGGTCGGAATCTCGGCCACGATCTCGTTGGTCTCCAGGTTCCAGACGGTGACCTTGCCCTCACCGGCGTGGACGGTCGCGCCGTACTCGACGCCGTCAACCTCCCACGTCGCGCCGGAGCCGGGATGCGGCGTGTCGCCTGTCGGAATCTGATCGACCAGCTCCCAGTTCTCCACGTCAATCACCGCCATCCAGTTATCTTCCTGCGAGGCGATGTAGAAGCGGGTGTTATCCGGGCTCAGGAAGCCGTCATGCAGGATGCGCCCCACGTTCTCGACCTGATCAATCGGGAACTCCGGATCGCTGTAGTCAATGCGCCATACCTGGCCTGCCTCTTTCAGCCCCAGGATGAAGTACGGGCCGACCAGATCGGGCGAGACATCGCTGGTGATGCAGACCCGCGAATCAACCTCGTTCCCGTCCGGGTCCACCCCGCGCGTGTGGATCACCTTCAACGGCTCCAGAGTCTGCGCGTCGAGGATCACCGCTGTTGTCGGGACGTAGTTCCCCACGATCAGGTAGCGTCCGTCGTCGGAGATCGCCAGCCCGCGCGAGTCCTGCCCGACGCGCACTCTGGCGACGGCCTGAAGGCTGTACAGGTCAATCTTGAACAGCCAGCCGTCCCGCCCGACGTTGTAGACCCAGCGATCGCTGGTGGGGTCGAAGGCGTAGCCGTGAGCGCGGTAGCTGGCCTCGATGTGGCCCAGCAGTGTGTGCGTGTCACCGTCAAAGACGGCGATGCTGCGTGCCTCGCGCTCGGTGACGAGCATCAGGTTCTCCAGATTGCCGTCGTGGAGCGGCTCGGACGGGAGTTCCTCCTCCGGGATCAGCACCTCATGGCTGGCGAGGATCTGCTCCATCTCCCATTGCACTTCTTCCGCGTTCGGTTCCGTGCGGATGTACTCGACCAGTGCCCAGATTTCCTCGTCGGACAATCCGGCAGCCCCCCAAGCTGGCATCACCGTGCCGGGGCGGCCATTCTTGATCGTGTCGAAGTAGAACTCGTCATCGGCGGTCAGCCGGGCCGGGATGAGAGCGGGTCCGGTTCCGCCCTCGCGGTTCGGGCCGTGGCAGCCGCCACAGGTGTCCCTGAAGGCCTGATCAACCGGTCGCCCGTCGAACAGCACGGGTTCCACCTCTCCCCCCTCAGCCGCGCCTTCCTCTTCCGCGCTTTCGGTCTCAGGCTCGGGGGTCTCTTCCATGCTTTCGGTTACGGGCTCCGTTGCCTGTGCCTCTGTGCCGCTCTCGGCCACCTCGCCCGTGTCCTCGGCCTGCTCCTCCTGCACGGCGGGTGGCGAAGGCTGGCAGGCCACCGCCCAGACCAGCATAGCGCCCAGCGCGATCAGGCCGGGCAGTAAACGAGACTTCGTCATTATTTTTTTCATCGTTCCTCATCCTTTGGCAAGCTGTCCTCGCAATCAGAACTCCCCGCCCTGCATATCAGGAACGGCAGGGCGATGGCATTGGCCGGGCAGATATCCTCGCAGGCCGTGCAGTAGGTGCAGGCTTCGGGCTTTACCAGCGCGGCTTTGCCTCCCACCTGCGCCAGCGCATTGACCGGGCAGGCCGCGATGCAGTCACCGCATCCGGTGCAGAGGTTCCTGTCAATTTTCGGCATCCACCGCGAGGAGTTCATAGCTGCTCCGGTCAGGAGGAAATCGGCCCGACGCATGATCCAGCATACACGCAGGGCGGGGCGGTGTCCTTGATCTGTATCAAGAAAAGTTTTAAGTGGTAATAAGTAATTC
>DRKO01000421.1 GCA_011051745.1 Chloroflexota bacterium
CCAGAAGAGCAAACGCATCGAAGGCGATCCCCAGACCCGCAGGCCGGACATCACCAGAGCACGCCGTGTGCTGGGGTGGGAGCCTACCATAGACATCCGGGAAGGTCTGGAGCGCACGATTGCCTATTTTCGGGAGCAGTTAGAGACTGGTGAATGAACAGCACCTCAGCCGGTTTCGCGGCTGGCTGAGATGGGAAAGCTGGATGCCCGGCTGGGTCTGGGGAGTGCTGGCCCTCGGTGCAGCCGCGAGCGGGCTGGCACTGGCCCGCCTCCCTCTTCTGTGGGCGGGGATTGGCCTGCTGGTCGCCATACTCCTCATCGCCACCCTGATCGATCCTCTGGTCGGGCTGGGCGTTGTGCTGGTTCTCGGCCCGACCAAGCCGCTGACCGACTACTTCGTCCCCGAACTCCCGCTGGACCTGGGGCAGATCGCCCTGATCATCACGCTGGGCGCGTGGTTTTTGCACGCCGCCCGGCAGCACCGCATCGCCATCCCCTCCTCGCCGCTGACCGCTTCCCTGTTCGTGTTCATCGGCGCGGCAAGCCTCAGCCTGTTGAACGCCCTCTCGCTTGGTTTTGCCCTCAAAGAGTTGATCAAATGGGGGCAACTGGTGCTTGTTATGTGGCTGGTGATCGATCTGGCAGGGCGGGAGCGCTGGCCGACGATCATCGGGATCGTGCTCGGCGCGGCAGCCGTTCAGGCATTGATCGGCATCTGGCAGTTCGGGCTGCGGGGCGAAGGCCCGGAGCATTTCCTCATTCTGGGGGATCGCTTCTATCGCGCCTACGGGACGTTCGAGCAACCCAACCCCTACGGCGGATTCATCGGCCTGACGCTCCCTCTGGCGCTTGGCCTGACGCTGGGCGCGCTCTCCCGCTGGGCGCGGCCCCTCCGGGAAGCCTGGCAGGCCCGCTCCCCTGATTTCTGGCAGCCTGCCCGCGCACTTTTTAACAGGGGGCTGGCCCCCCTGATGAGCCTTGCGCTGTTGAGTGGTCTGTTGCTGGCCGCCCTGCTGATGTCCTGGTCACGCGGCGCGTGGCTGGGTTTCGGCGCAGCCGGGCTGGTGATGCTGCTCGCATGGCCGCGCCGGGCGTGGGTCGGTACGGCCCTCGTGATCGGCGCTCTGCTGCTGGGCATCGCCGCCTTCCAGATGAATCTGTTGCCTCCGGCCATCGCCGCCCGCCTGACCGGCTTCACCGCCTTCACACAGACCTTCGATGTGCGGGGGGTGGACATCAACTCCGCAAACTACGCCGTCATCGAACGTCTGGCCCACTGGCAGGCTGCACAGGAGATGGCCCGCTACCATCCCTTCCTGGGAGTCGGGCTGGGCAACTATGAGCCGGTCTATCCGGCCTATGCCCTGCTCAACTGGCCGCAGCCCCTCGGCCATGCCCACAACATCTATCTGAATCTCCTGGCAGAAACGGGTATAATTGGCCTCGCTGCCTACCTGTGGCTGTGGGCCAGCGTCTTCTGGCAGACGTGGCGGCTCACGCGTCGGGCGGCTGGCGACTGGCAGCGCGGCCTCTCAATCGGGCTGCTGGGCTGCTGGGCGCATCTGAGCGTGCATCAACTGGTAGACAAGCTGTACGTCGCAAATCTGCACCTGCATCTGGGCGCACTGCTCGGCGTGCTGAGCGTCTTGATCGCCCTGACGATCACGGGGTCAACGGGCAACACGAAGGAGGCTTCTTGAGCGAGACAACCGAGACAATGACGACCTCCCCTGCGGAACTGGAATCGGGGCTGATGGCCCGCCTGCAAGCGTTGCTGCACCATAAAGAGATGCAGCGCTTTCTGAAGTTCGCCGTTGTGGGGGCGATTGGTTACGTGGTTGACTTCGGGACGTTCAACGGCCTGCTGCTGCTTGGATGGCTGGCCGCCGTCACGCTGGCCCTGCCCTTCGGGCTGACGATGACCGAAACCGGCCTGGCCGGAGCGGTCTCCTTCACAATGGCCGTCATCAGCAACTTCATCTGGAACCGCTACTGGACGTACCCCGATTCGCGTTCCAAGCCGATCCTGCGTCAATTCCTGACCTTCTACGGCATCAACGTGGCCGGAATGGTGATCCGCATCCCCATTCTGGAGCTGCTGAGCGGTCCGCTGGGGAGGCTGGCCGGCAGCACCTTTCCCGGTTTGACAGAAGCCACCGCGATCTGGGCGGGTAAAAACGCCGCTCTGATAGTTGCGGTTGTGGTTGTGATGTTCTGGAACTTCTTCGTAAATCGCTACTGGACGTATAACGACGTTGACTGAGTGCCCGCGCAGGCGCGATCAACAGCTCCCCGGATCGCTGGCCCGTCCTGAGGTAAGCCCCGCAACCCTGAGGCTTGCTCCCGCGGGAATACGTGTATCACAGAAGAAGCGGCCCGCACTTTGCTCTGAGCAGGGGTTTGATGAACCAGACCATCGCCATTGATTACACCGCCGCGCTGCAACAGGGCGGCGGTATTGGCCGCTATACGCGGGAGTTGATCGCCGCGCTGGCCGCACAGGATCGCGCCACCGGGTACCGCCTTTTCGTCGCCGGGCACACAGAGCGCAGGCTGCCGGAGCCGCCCGGCCCGAACTTCACCTGGTGCGCCACCCCCTGGGGACCGGAGTGGTTCGCCCGGCTGTGGCATCGAGCGCGGCTACCGATCCCCATCGAGCGCTGGACAGGGCCGATCGCCCTCCTCCACGCCCCCGATTTCACCCTCCCGCCCACCCGTCCGGGGACGCGAACGCTCCTGACAGTGCATGATCTTTCCTTTGTGCGCGCTCCTGAAACGGCCACGCCGCAGTTAAGGGCATATCTGAATGAAGTAGTTCCGCGTTCGGTGGCCCGCGCCGACCGCATTCTGGCTGACTCCGAATCCACCCGACAGGATCTGATCGAGCTTTACGATGTCCCCCCGGATAAGATCAGCGTTCTGTATAGCGGGGTCAGCGACCGCTTCTACCCGATTCAGGACGAGGCCATCCTGTATGAGGTTCGCTCGCGCTACGGGATCGGACGCAGGCCATACATCTTCAGCGTGGGGACCGTCCAGCCGCGTAAAAATTACGGGCGGCTGGTCGAGGCGCTTCACAGGCTGGGCCGCCTGCGCCTCAAGCTGGTTATCGCCGGGGGCAAGGGCTGGCTGGATGATCCCCTGTATCGCCAGATCGAGGCGCTGGGGATGGAAGATCAGGTTCAGTTCCTCGGCTTTGTTCCAGACGAAGACCTGCCCGCCCTCTACAGCGCTGCCCTTGTTTTCGCGTTCCCCTCCCTTTACGAAGGGTTCGGCCTCCCCGTCCTTGAGGCGATGGCGTGCGGCGTGCCGGTGATCACGTCCAGCGTATCCTCGCTGCCGGAGGTTGCAGGCAACGCCGCCTTACTGGTTGATCCGTACGACGTAGATGCGCTGACCGAGGCTCTGGCACGGGTGCTTGACGACGAATCTCTGCGCAATGATCTGATCAACAAAGGCCAGTTGCGCGTTCAGGGGTTCTCGTGGACTGCGGCGGCCCGCCAGCTCCGGCAGCACTATGCCGCCCTCCTGCGCTAACCCCGTTGGAGAGCGCGGAGCTCGCGGGGTGAGAGCTTGCGCCACTCCCCCGGCGAGAGGTCTCCCAGTTCGACAGGCCCGATCGCAACCCGCACCAGCCGGAGCGTGGGATGCCCCACCGCAGCCGTCATGCGCCTGACCTGACGGTTCCGCCCTTCCCGAAGTGTGATCTTTAGCCAGGCGGTGGGGACGTTTTTCCGGTAACGGATCGGGACGGGGCGGGGCGGTAGATCGGGCGCTTTCTCCAGGAGTTCCACCAGCGCCGGACGGGTGCGCCGTCCCCGGATGACCACGCCTCGCCTCAACCGTTCCAGCGCTGCCTCGTCGGGGATTCGCTCCACCTGAGCCAGATAGACTTTCTCCAGATGGTAACGCGGGTGCGTGATGCGGCTGGCCAGCCGTCCGTCGTCGGTCAGCAGCAGAAGCCCTTCGCTATCCTTATCGAGGCGACCGGCGGGGTAGACATCCGGTAGGGAGATGTAATCGGCCAGTGTGGGGCGTCCTTCCGGGTCCGTGAAGCGACTCAACACGCCGTACGGCTTGAAAAAAGCAAGCGTCGGCATAGACCCTTCCATCCCGGCATGGCGCGGGAAGAGAACAAGCCGCCCGTATCAGGGCGATACGAGCGGGATCGGCTACTCTCTATTCCACTGGCAGGCATGAAGGCCGGGGATCGTCTAGACGGCGGATCTGGCAGTCTCAACG
>DRKO01000422.1 GCA_011051745.1 Chloroflexota bacterium
TCACGAGATCGCATACCTTCTCTGTGGTCGAGTACAGCCCGCTTACAAAGCGGGTAAAATGGTCCTCCAGAAACTCCTCGTCACTGGTCCCGACCAGGGCGAAGGTGAGGAGGGCTTTCAGAAGGGTGAGACGCTCTCCGAGCGCGCCTCCCAGAGCATTGCTGTGAGGGGACAGTTCGGCCAGGGCCTGCCCCTGCGCGGTCGCCAGCAGGTTCCCCCGAACATGCTCCCCTGTTATCCACCAGACCGGCAGGAGCAGAAGCAGCATGAACAGGGCGGCCATCAACGCTTCGCGGCGCGGGTTGGCCGGTGGGCGGGTCTTTGTCCGGTCCTCGTGGCTGGTCTCTGTTTCACTCATTGGCTCAATCTAACTGGCCGGGGCGAGGGGCCCCGGCGCTCTCCGTTCTATCAGGTTATTACCCGGCAGTCGCCTTATCCTGTTCGGCGAGTTTCTGTTCGAGAAGGGGGTGATCGCGGTAAACGCCCCGGTACTCCTCTGGCAGCATGCTTGCCAGCGTCGTCATGATCTCCTCGGTATACCGCTCCAGCTCTTCGGAGCGGGCGCGGCCCGCTGGCAGGTGGATCGGCGGGCCGAAGCGGAGATATACCTCCGGACGTTTCAGGCGCAGCCAGCCGGAGATCACTTTCTCCGTCCCCCATACCACGGTCGGCACGAGCGGCACACCGGCCCGCGTCGCCAGATAAGCTGCGCCGGTCTTGCCCGGCCCCAGCCCGCCCGTCCTGCTGCGTGTGCCTTCGGCGGCGACGCCCAGCGCGTAGCCGTCCTCCAGAACGGCAAGCGCCTGACGCAGCGCCCGGCGGTCAGGCTCCCCCCGGTTGATGAAGATCGCGCCTGCGATGCGCAGCAGCGGCCCGAAGAGGAGATGATGTTCGTACTTCTCCGCCGCCAGCACGTAGATCGTGCGCGGAATGGCGATGAAGATGAGCGGCGAATCGAAATAGTGCAGGTGGTTGGTGACGAAGATCACGCCCCCCCGGGGGGGAATATATTCCATCCCCCTGATGTCTGTGCGAACGAGCATCTTTGCCAGTGCGCGGAGGATGGCTTTCAGGGTATTGTACAACCAGGGGTGGATGGGCGGATAGCGGCGCTTCTGAGTCACGGGCGTCTATTATACCTCCAGTTACGTTTGTCCTTCATTATAACATGCCGGGAAGTATCTACCTGCGCCGCCCCGCGCAGGCATTGTTGCAACCAGTTAACAGAGTGGCCGGATGGCAGCGGGCGGAGGCCGACAGCCGGGCGTCAGCCCCCACCTGCCTCTGTCGCAACGGGGAGGAACGCACACCCCCTGCTGCAAACGAGCCGACCGGAGGATAAAGGGACAGAGACGGGAACCTTTCGGGCAGCCCCGCCGTCTCATAATCAGCAGAGCGAGAAACAGCCGTAATCCGAAAGCGAGGAGAAGGTATCATGTACAAAAACCGCATGGTTAAGATGATCGCCCTGGGCCTGATCGCCCTGGTGATGCTCACCGCAGTGGCCTGTGGGCCTCTCCTTGGCGGCAAAGAGGCCGCCAGCGAAGAGGAGACACGCGTGGAGCCGGAGGCAGGACTCGCCGCAGGCGAGGAAAACGCCGAGCCCCCGGCAGTGGACGCTGCTCCGGCGGAGGAGGCGGCCCCCGCCCCGACGATGGCCGCCGCCCCCGAGGTGGAAAGCGCCGAGCGTGCCGCCGATGAAGAGTATGCCCCGGAGGCAATGGTCGAAGCCCCCGGCGGCGCGGAAGGGATGGCCGGAGAGGCGGAAGAGGCCCCCGCCGTGCTTCCTTCCACCGACGAGGGTAACCCCATCGTCGTCCCGCCTGATGAGGAGTTTCAGGGCTCGCTGAGCGCCGGTGAGATCGACGATAACGAGGACTTCGGCGCATATCTCCAGTACCGGCGGGACTTCGAGCGTTTCGTCGGGCTGGAGTGGGTGCACGATGTAGACATCAGCGAGCGGCATACCATCCGGGTGAGGAACCGGAGCGGGCAGCCCGTGCTGGGCGCAGAGGTGCTCGTCTACGCCGATCAGAATCTGGTTGCCACGCTCCGCACCCCGGCGACCGGCATCGTGCGCTTCTTCCCCTATGCGTATGCTCACTCCGACAGCCAGTCCTACACGGTCGTGATCCAGAAGGGGGGAAAGAACACCCGCTTCACGCTGACGCGCGACAACAGCGATGCCACCTGGGATGTGACGCTCGATGTGCCCTCCACGCGCCCGCCGATTAATCTGGACGTGCTCTTCCTGCTGGACGCAACGGGCAGCATGGGCGACGAGATCGCCCAGCTCAAGGACAACATCCTGAGCATCTCCGCCCAGATCGAGGCCCTGCCCGGTCGCCCCGATGTCCGCTATGGGATGGTCACCTATCGTGACCGGGGCGACTCATACGTGACGCAGGTCTTCGACTTCACGCCCGATGTCCGCGCCTTTCAGGAGGACCTGATCAATGTACAGGCGGCGGGCGGCGGTGATGAGCCGGAGTCGCTCAACGAGGCGCTTCACCGCGCGATCTGGGATGTTAGCTGGCGGGTGGACGAGACGGTCAGCCTGATCTTTCTGGTGGCCGACGCGCCCCCACACCTCGACTATCCGCAGGACTACGACTACGCTCAGGAGATGCAGGCGGCAGCCGAACTGGGGATCAAGATTCACCCCATCGCCTCAAGCGGGCTGAACAGCCAGGGCGAGTACATCTTCCGGCAGATCGCGCAATTCACCGGCGGGCACTTCATCTTCCTGACCTACGAATCCCAGCCCCAGAGCTCCGGCGAGCCGGGCCGTGAGGACCTGAGCGTGCCGGAAGGGAGCTACTCGGTGGAAGACCTGGACGCGCTGGTCGTGAGGCTGATTCAGGAGGAACTGGCCGCGCTGACGGGCCAGTAAAGCGGAGGGGACATTCCGAGCACCAGAGGGTAGCCGGACTCCGGCATTCTCCATCCGACCGGACAGGAGGGGGTGTAACGCCCCCTCCTTTTTGGCCTTCCCCACAGGCCGGGGAGGCTTGCTCCCTCCCTCCGTTCCCCTATACTACGGGGCGGAAAGGTCATCTCTGTGACAGAAAGAGGGAAACTTCCGGCGCTGATTCTGGCCGGGCTGGCGCTGAGACTGATGATCGCCCCTCTGGGCGGGCATCCCGGCGACGTGGCGACGCTGGCCCGCTGGGCGGCTGCCATCCACGATCACGGGCTGCTGAACGTCTACGTCACCTCAGACGCAAACTACCCGCCGTCCGGCGTGGCGCTGATCGGGGCGGCGGGGTGGATATACGGGTGGCTCGCGCCGGGGGCGGAGTTCCCGCCGGAAGGCGCGCTCTGGTTGCTGGCGGTGAAGCTGCCTGCCATCCTGGCCGACGGGGGCATCATGTTGATCATCGCCCACTTGGCGCGGGGCAGACGTGGCGCGGGCTGGCTGGCGGCGAGCGTGGCTTTCAACCCGGCGCTGGTCTATCTGAGCGCGTGGTGGGGCCAGCTTGAGAGCGTCTATGCGCTGGCGGCGCTGGCGAGCGTCATCGCTGCGATGAAAGGGAGACCGTTTCGGGCCGGGCTGTGGCTGGGGGCGGGGATGATGGTCAAGTTGCAGGCGGCGGTCGTCTGGCCGGTGGTGGTGCTGGCGGCGGTGAGCTTTCCGCCCGACCCGCGTCTTCGCCACCGTCGGAGAGGACACAGCGAGGGGGCAGGCGGGAATGAAGCGATAGCAGGGATGCTACATGCCATGCCTCTGCTGGCAGCGGGGACGGCGATCCCCCTCGCGCTGGCGCTGATCCCCTACGCCGCGACCGGGCAGGCCGGGCTGGTCGCGCGGCGGCTGATCGCGCTCGTCGAGGGGCCGGGCTGGCCGACTGTCAACGCATTGAACACGTGGTATCTGCTCACCGGCGGGGCAGGCAACTGGGCCTATAACGTCCCCCTCGCCCACCCCGACACCGCTCCCCTGCTGGCCGGAATTCCGGCCCGGACGGCGGGCGCGGCGGCGCTGGCGCTCTGGACGGCGGGCGTTCTGTGGGCGGGCTGGCGGGCGCGGCGGGAGGCCAGCGGCGCGGCGTGGCTGTTGACCGGAGCCCTGCTCGCGCTGGGCGTCTTTCTGTGGCCGACGCAGGCCCACGAACGCTACGCCTTCGGGGCGGTCGTGCTGCTGGCGGGCGCGGTCGCGGTCAGCCTGCCGCTCCAACGGCAGGCCGGAGATGATATGCCGGGGAGCGGCTTCACCGGCCCATCCGGTACTAAAGTCGTGTGGCAGAGCGCGGCGCTTTATGCCATGATCACAGGTGCACACACTCTGAACCTGCTCTGGGCCGCGCCCTTCTCGCCCCGGCTGGCGTGGTTCGCCGGGGGCCGGATCGCCGGTTCGCTGATCGCGCTGGCGATGCTCGGCGGGGCGCTGTGGGGATGGGCCGTCCTTTACCGGTGGGAGAGACGGAACGCCCCCTGAGGCAGGCAAACGGACGGGAATTTGAGAGGGACGCCGGATGAGGGAATCGATCATCCAGGCAATCGAACTGGCAAACGAGGGACGACGTGAGGAAGCGGTCGGGCTGCTGCGCCTGATCGTGCGGCGTGCGCCCTCGGAAGTGGCGGCCTGGAAATGGCTGGCCTACTACACATCCGATCCGCAGGAAGCGCTACGGGCGGTGTTGCAGGTGCTCCAGCTTAACCCGCACGACAGATGGGCGCAGGAAGCCTGGCCCGAACTGGAAGAACGCGCCCGCCGGGCCGCCGCCGCCAGAAGCACCCGCCACAGACGCAGGCCGGTGATGGCCGCCGCGCTGCTGGTCGCCATCACGCTGGTGCTGATCGCCATCACGGGGCTGGTGCTGTACGCCTGGTTCGGCGTCGACTCGCTGCTCTCCCTCTCCAGCGGGCTGCTGGAAGAGCCTCTGCCGGTGACGCAGGAGGTCGGCCCGGCCTCGGCAGGGCTGGCGGCGCAGGCGAACCCCTCCACACCCCCCGCCATCTCCGGCGTCGAGACGACGGTCAGCACTCACTACTACACCTTCGAGGCCTCGAACCTGATCGGCATTCAGCAGGCACTCATCTCCCAGGGGCCGGTGGTGGACGGCGCGAATGAGCACGGCATCGCAATGACGACCTACGGAATCCGCGTAAGCTGGGAGATGCAACCCTCGGAAACCGCCTGCGAGTTGAGCGCGGCCCGTGTTTACCTCGACATCGAGTACACCTATCCCCGGTGGATTCCAACCGGCTCGCCGCGTCCGGCGCTTTACGATGCGTGGGAACGCTTCATCCGGCATGTGGTCGAGCACGAGGAGCATCACGGGGCGATTGCGCAGGAGTGCGCGGCGGAACTGGTTCAGCGCATCGAGGAGTTGCCTCCTCAGCCCGATTGCCAGATGCTGGAAGCCACGTTGAACGCCCTGGTTGACGAGGTATACAACGAGTGCGAGGCCCGGCAGGCGGCCTTTGACGAGGCCGAGGGACGGACGCTCTTCCCCCTGCCCTGATCTCCTTGCCCCGGACTTTCAGTAACGGGCCATGATAGCCCGCTTCTAACCTTATTCAAACTTCGCCTACACAGACTGTATCTCCCATCTTACTTGCACCACCTGCCCTAACATGCTATCCTGCTAGCAGACCAGCAGCGGAAGGATAAAATCGGGGGAACTCATGGGGGAGCCACCTGCGAAGCAGGACAAGCCCGAAACCGACAAACTCAGTGAAGAGAGCATCCAGGACCTTTCCATCTTCGACGTTGAGGTCGCCTATCGCCCTATCCCACACCCCGACATAACCGCCGGAAAGAAAGGGACTCGTCCGGTATGGCGGGTGCGGTTTGATCTGGCGAGCGATCCGAGCAAATGCTTCGGGCTGGATATCAACGATGAGATCATTCTGGGGCGGGCAGTCTCGGAGCCAAATCTGGTTGATCTGAGCGATTTCAACGCGATTGAGCTGGGCGTCTCACGCCGCCACGCGATGATCCGCCCGACCGGCAGCAAGCTTTTCCTCATTGACCTGGACAGCACCAACGGGACCTTCCGCAACGGCTATCCTCTGGGGAAGAACACACCCTACAGCCTCTCCAACGGGGACACGATCTCGCTGGGGCGGTTGCAGTTCGTCATCCGGATCATCGAACGCCCGCGTGCCGGAACGGGTGAGCTGCGGGCCAAGGCCGATCTGGCCGAGGCGCTCGTCCAGACCGCCAAGGCCATCACCTCGCAGCTCAAGCTGGGGGAGGTGTTGCAGCAGGTGGCGGAAGTCGCCATGACGCTGACCTCCGCCGGAGAAACGACCATCTGGCTGATTGACGAGAAAAGCGGCGAACTGGTCATCGAGGCCTACCAGGGCATCGAGGACGAAAACATCCAGCACCTTCGCCTGCCGGTCAGTAACTCGCTGGTCGGCAAGGTGATCCGGACGGGCAAACCCCTGCGTGCCAGCCGCGAGCCGGGGGGCGACAAGATCAAGGTCAAGACCGATTATCTGGTCGAATCGGTGCTGTACGTGCCGATCAAGCTGGGCGGGGTGACCTTCGGCGTGCTGGGGGCCGCCCACCGCGAGGCGGGGAAGAGCTTCAGCGCCCGCGATGAGCGGATTCTGGAGACAATCGGGGATTTCGCCGCCATCGCGGTGCAGAACGCCCGCCTGTACGAGGCCACCGATGAAGCCCTCGCCCGGCGGGTCGAGGAACTGGCGACGCTGAACGAACTCTCCCACGCCGTCACTTCAACGCTCGACCTGATGCGCGTCCACGAAATCCTGATCGAACAACTGCACAGGCACTGGCAGATCGAGGCGGCGGCGCTCTGGCTGGTGGACGAGAAGACGCAGAGCATCCGCAGCTTCTCCCCGGCAGGCAGCCAGAACCGGGAGACCACCCACCGCGTCTCGCGCATCGGGCGGGGGATCATCGGCTGGGTGGCCCGGCAGGGGGAGCCGCTTCTGGTGGAAGACGTTCAGAAACACCCCGCCTACGACCCGAACGTGGACACCGTCGCCGATCTGGAGGCCCATTCGATGGCCTGCGTGCCCCTGACAGTTAAGGATCAGGTGGTCGGGGTGCTGGCGCTGTTCAACAGCCGGGGTGACCCCTTCGGGGAGCGGGACATCGAGCGGCTGAGTGCCTTCGCCCGCCCCGTCGCGACGGCCATCCAGAACGCCCGCCTGTTCGCCGAATCGGAGCGGGAGCGGGCGACCGTCCACGCGACCGCCAACGCGCTCTCTCAGCCCATGCTGATCATTGACGATCAGGGCGAGGTGGTGATCTTCAACCAGCCCGCGCAGGAGTTGCTGGAACGCCACATGGCCCGCCTGTTTGATGGGATCAGCGAGGGGGTCGGGCGCACCATCGAATTGACCCTCGGCGATAAGACCTTCATCACGACGACCGAGCACTCCCCGGACGTGGGAACGATCGTCGTCATGCAGGATATTACCTACGTCAAAAAGCTGGAACAGGCACAGGCCGAATTCGTCAACGCTTTCTCGCATGACCTGAAGGGGCCGCTATCCTCGATCAAGGGGTGGGCGAACTTGATCGAGAAAGCGGCCCCGGATATTGAAAAAACCGTCTTCTTTGCCCGCCGCATCGTCGAGGCGAGCGATCGGATGGCGAAGATGATCAACCAGTTGCTCGACATCGCACTCCTGAGCGAAGCGCCCCAGAGCTACCACGCCCCCTGTAATCTGGTGGACATCACCCGCCGCGCCCTCAGCGACGCCGAAGGGGCTGCGCTGGCCCGCACCCTGACCCTGACCTTCCGGCAGGAAGGCGAGCCTTACCTGATTCAGGGAGATGAATCGCGCCTGTACCGCAGCGTGCTGAACCTGCTGGACAACGCGATCAAGTACTCCGAGGAGGGCGAGGTTCTGGTAAGGCTGAAGTTCGACGAGGAGGGGGTTTCCGTCTCGGTGCGGGATGATGGGCCGGGCATCCCGGAGGAAGACCTGCCCCATCTGTTCGAGCGCTACTACCGGGGCAAGCAGACACGGGGCGAGAAGAGCGGCGTCGGGCTGGGGCTGGTGATGGTTCAGGCGACGGCCAAAGCGCACGGCGGCACGGTGAGCGTCTGCAACGTGGAAGATCACGGGGCAGAGTTCACCATCCAGTTACCTTCTCGCCTGCGCATCCCCGGCTGACGCCTCCCACAGGATCGAGCCACAGAATCACCTCAGCAGGCTTCCGGGGCCTCCGGGAGTCTCAGCGAGAGACGGCCATCCAGCGGACAGAAGGGAGCGAGGGCGCAGCAGGCATCCCCGCACCCCTCCGCTTACCCTTCTCTGGCGAATAGATGCACCTCGACCATCTCGCCCGCCTCCAGACCGGTTCTGTCGAGCGGGACGCGCAGCAGGCCGTCGGCGTGCACCAGCGTGAAGATCAGGTTGCTTTTGAAGAAGATCGGCTCGGCCCATAGCTCGCCCTCATGCTCGACCAGCCGGGTTGGGACGTAGTCCTCACGCCCGGCAACGCTTGCGACGTTAGTCGCCAGCCTGACCCGCACGGACAGGCGACGGGGCGGCTCCGCGCCCTGAAGCCGGTACACGATCGGCAGCCCGATCATTGTGAACTGCACAAAGGCGCTGACCGGATTCCCCGGCAGGCCCATCAGCGGCTTGCCATCCGCCATCGCCAGAATGGTCGGCTTGCCCGGCCTGGTGGCGATGCCGTGCACCAGCACCCCCGGCTCTCCAAGCCGGTTAAAGACCTCGGCGGTCATGTCGCGCACCGAAACCGAGCTCCCCGCTGAGAGCACGAGCATATCGGCTCCCTCGAACGCCTCCCGCGCCCGCTCAAGCAGCGTCTCCCAGTCGTCCGGCAGGATGCCCCCCCGGATCGCAACCCCGCCCGCCTGCTCAACAAGGGCCGAGACGGTGTAGCTGTTGACATCGCGCACCTGCCCGGGGCGGGTTTGCTGATCGGGCGGGATAACCTCATCGCCGGTGGCGAAAACCACCACGCGCGGCTGGCGGGCGACGGTCACTTCCGTGATGCCGACTGCGAACAGCCCGCCCACGTCCTGCGCCCGGATGCGATGCCCGGCGGGCAGGATCAGGTCGCCGGGTGAGATGTCCTCGCCGATCTCGATCACGTTTTCGCCAGGAGCAACGGGCTTACGACCCTCGATCTCCCCCTCGCCCGCCAGTTGCGTATTCTCGATCATGACGACCGCATCCACGCCGTCGGGGATCATGCCGCCGGTATGGACGATGACTGCCGTCCCCGGCCCGACCTCAAGCCCGGCA
>DRKO01000423.1 GCA_011051745.1 Chloroflexota bacterium
ATGAGGGCCGGGGAAACGCTCACGGCAGATGATATCACCTGGTTGCGTCCACAGGGGGAGTTCCCGATCGGGGCAGAGGAGCAGGTGATCGGGCGGACGCTGATGCGGGACCTGCCCGCAGGATACCTGATCCGGCGTGAAGACCTGAAGTAGGAAGAAGGAGAGTGCTCTCCGAGGATGTGCATAATGCTGCAGGCTGCCTGACAGGGGATTCTGCCAGGCGACTGTACACTGCCTTGAAGTCGTGGACTGGAAACTCTGGGCAGTTGCAATGATGAGGGGGTTAGAGCGAGATGTTGACGTCACTTAAAAGTGCGCTTGTGCGCCTGTATCGCTCCATTACGCAGCCACAACCACCGCGTCGTAGCGGCTTAAACGGCTTTGAAGCTCCCAGCGCAGAGCGCGAGATAGAATACTGGGGAAGACGCCGCCCGGCTACAGATAAGGAATTCTGGGAGTATTACGCGCATGGCGAGGACGGTATGCGCAACACCCGCGATCTGATCGCCACGCTGGAGAAGCTGGACCTGCCTCCAGAATTCTCGCTCCATGAGATAGGGTGCAACCTGGGCCGCAATGGATACTATATACATCAGCGCTTCCCGCATGCCCGACTATCCGGTAACGATGTCAATCCTGAGGTCGAAGCACGTTGCCGTGAGTTCTTTGGTGACTTTGCCGACGTCATGCGCTTTGAGATCGTCCCCACTCAGGAGTGGCTGGAGCGTGAGGTGAAGGCCGGACGGCAGTATGACGTGCTGGTCTCAGTTGCGCACCTGATCCATGTGCCGGATGACTCGGTCGAGGTGCTGAGAAAGTACATTCCTCAGGTTGTGAGGCGCTATCTGGTGTTGATCGAGTCGGCGGGAACACATAGCCCTGATAGCGAATGGTATAAGAAGTGGACGACAAACGCTAACGTCCACTGGTTTGACCGGGATTACGCCGGAATATTCGATACTCTCGAACTGGTCTCGAAAGAGGATCAGGTCAGGACACGCTCAGGCAAGCAATATGCAATCTATGTTTTCAAGAAGCCAGCCCCATCAGAGGGGGCAGAGGGGAACTCTTGAGCGACTCTCCGTTACCTGATCGGGCTGCTCTTACCCGCGACTCACTCGCTGCTGGCGTCTCGGATATTACCACCCGCCGGATTCTGGGGTTGCTCCGTCCCTATCTGGGCTGGCTGGCCCTGCTGGCGCTGGCCTCAGTCGGGTTGAGCTTCCTGACCGGCATCACCCAGATCGGGCTGGCCCCGATGCTCGAGATCGTGCAGGGGGGGACCATCCCGGAGGCCACGCCGGGCTTCACCTTTGACCTGAACGAGCTGGGGCTCTCGCTGTTGAATCTGGTCGCGCAGGTGACCGGCTTAACAGACCCCTGGCAGTTACTCCTGGTGCTGAGTATCACCTATCTGGCGCTGGCCCTGATCGGGCAGGCGGCGAGCTTCGGGGCGCGTTACTGGGCCATGCAGGTGCGCCTCAAGATCGCCCGCGATCTGGAACATAAACTCTTCGGCCACATCCTGCGTCTGCCGCTGTCATTCCTCAACAGGCATCAGGCCGGCTGGCTTCAGTCGCGGATCACAGCCGATGTGCAGGCCGCGATGGAGACGATCAACCGGCTGGTGATTGACGGCCTGAGCAGTTCCCTGCTAGTGGTGTTTTACCTGTTCCTCCTGCTCCGCACCGACCTGTTGCTCACGCTGGTGACGGGGCTGGCCGGGATGATTCATCTGGGGCTCTCGCGCGGGCTGACCAGCATGGCGAAAGAGCGCACCAGCGCCAACTTTGAGGTCGGGGCGCAATTGCTGGCCTTCATTCAGGAACGCTTCGCGGCGGCGCGTGAGATCAAGGCGCTGGCAGCCGAGGCGCACGAGCAGGAGGTCTTCTGGGAGCGAATCTCCGAGCAGATTCAGGTCGCGTTCCGATTCTACATCTTCAAGCACATTGAGAAGCCCATCCGCTGGTCCATCAACCGGACGGTTCTGATCGCCGTGATGCTCTTCGGCGCGTGGCGGCTGTTCAACGGCTATCTGACCTTTTCGGCGTTCGCGCTGTTCCTCTTCTTTGCACAGAGCCTGATCGGGCCGCTGGCAGCGCTGGCCTCGACGGTGCTTCAGATAGAGGTCATCAAGTCCTCGCTGGAGGGGGTGGCCTACATTCTCGGTCAGGAGCCCGAGCCGAGCGGAGAGCGTCCTCTGCCCCCGGATGGCTTCAAAGAGGCGCTGGTGCTGCGCAATGTGTCCTTCGCCTATGAAGACCTGCCGGTTCTGCGCAACATCAATCTGACGATCAACAAGGGGGAGATGGTCGCACTGGTGGGACGTAGCGGGGCGGGCAAAACCACGCTGGTTGACCTGATCCTCCGCTTCTATGAGCCGACCGAGGGCAGCATCGAACTGGACGGCGTCCCGATCAGCGCGTTCAGGCTGGCGGATTACCGGCGACTGTTCGGAGTCGTCTCGCAGGACAGCACGCTCTTTAACGACACGGTCTACAACAACATCGCCTATGCCCGCCCCGAACTCACCCGTGAGGAGGTCGAGGAGGCGGCCCGCGTCGCCAACGCTGAAGAATTCATCCTGAACGAGCTGCCGGACGGCTACGATACGATCCTCGGCGAGCGTGGAGTGCGGCTCTCCGGCGGGCAGCGGCAGCGAATCGCGATCGCCCGCGCGGTGGCACATCGCCCTTCTATTCTGGTGCTGGATGAGGCGACAAGCGCGCTAGATAGTGAAGCCGAGCGGCTGGTTCAGGACGCCATCGCCAGAGTGGTCAAAGGGAGTACGGCGATCGTCATTGCGCATCGGCTTTCGACCATCCGCATGGCGGATAAGATCGTTGTGATGAGGGAAGGGCGTATCGTGGAGATCGGCACGCACCGGGAACTTCTGGAGCGGAGCGGCGAGTACCGCTATCTGCACGATCTACAGTTCCGGGTCGGAGAGACGGAGGTTCAGGGTAATGGAGCTGCCTGACGTCAAGATGCTGGATCAGGTCACCGAGTCACTGTTCATCGGCGACCTGCGGACGGCGTCCGCTCCGGAGAAGTTGAAGGAGCTGGGGATCACAAGCGTGCTTAAACTCTACGAGTCGCCCCCGGAGTGGCCGGAGGGCTTTATTCTGGACGACAGCCCGATCCCCGATGGGCGGCCTGTCTCCGGCAGGCGGCTGGATGAATTTATCGGGTTCATCACCCGTGAGATCGGGGCCGGGCGGAAGGTGCTGGTCGTCTGCGCTGCCGGTATCAGCCGCTCGGCCACCGTTGTGCTGGCCTATCTGGTGTCGCAGGGGATGAGCCTGCCGGAGGCTTACCGGCATCTGCGGAAGTGCCATCCGAGGGCCGATCCGCACCCCGCGCTCTGGGAGTCTCTGATCCGGTATTTCAACCTTCACTATACGTGGGGGGACATCCTCGAATGGCGCTTCAACGTCGAGGAGGACGAGTGAGAGCGCTCAGCCGCCCACAAGGGTGATTTCGGTCACCTCAGGGCGACAGTTGATGCGGATGCTCGTGTTCTGCCCCACACCCCGGCTGGTATATAACCACATCGTCCCGAGGCGGCGCAGGCCATAAGGGTACTTCCGCCCCAGATAAGGGGTGATCGGAGCCCCTATGCCCGGAATGCGAATCTGCCCCCCGTGGCTGTGCCCGGAGAGCTGGAGGGACACGCGACCGGTCAGCACCACCTGATCGGCAAAGTCCGGCTCGTGTGCGAGCAGGATCAGAGGCGCCCCGGAAGGGACATCGGCCAGAGCCTGCTCCAGATCGTGCTGTTCCTCCCAGATGTCATCCACCCCGGCCAGCCATAGAGCCTGATCCCCCCGGCGGATGGCGGTGCTGGCGTTGCGAAGCTCTGGAATTTCTGCGTCGGCCAGCACCTGACGGACTCCCTGCGGGTCCACCCAGTGATCATGGTTGCCCATGATGGCCCAGACCCCATCCGGCGCGTCAAGCTGGCGGAGATGGCCGTAGAGCGCAGGCGCGTTGAGGGAGCCTGTGACGTAGTCCCCGGCCAGCAGGATCAGATCGGGGGCCAGATCGAGCGCGATCCGGATGGCACGGGAGATAGTCGTGGGATGGGTGGCCGGGCCGACGTGGAGGTCGGTCAGGAGGGCAAGCCGGTAGTTCTCGAAAGCAGGGGGCAGGCCGGGGATCGCCACGCGGACCCGCTCCAGTTTGAGCCACTCCGGCTCGATCCTGACCCCGTAGACCGTGACCCCAAAGGCGCTCACCGAACCGCCGACCAGAGTCCGCACAAAGGCCCGCAACAGGCCTCTTCGGCTGAGCGAGGGGGTGAATAAGCGACGTGTCATCCTGCCCTCAGCCGGTTATCACTTTGCGGAGCGTGACCTGAGTCTTCACAAATTCGTAGCCAAGCCGCTCGTAGAAGCGGTGGGCCCCTTCCCGGATTACGTTGGAACGCAGCCGAATCTGGCCGCATCCCCTGCGGAGAGCCCACTCCTCGGCGGCTTCCATCAGGCGGCGGCCAAGCCCGTGCCTCCGGTACTCCCTGTCCACGATAAGCCCCCCGATCTCGACATAGGTATCCACAAGCAGGGAGTCGCATACAAAGGCATGAACCCAGCCCACAACCCCTTGCCCCGGCATCTCGGCCACGCAGACAATGTGTGTCCCGGCCTCCTGAATGACGCGGTGGAGCCGTCTTTGTACCTCCTCAAGTGAGGCCGGATATCCCAACTGCCCGCACAGCCGTGTGATGGCGGGAGCGTCTCCCTCACGGGCAGGCCGGATATTTGCCTGAACCTGAGCCGCCACAGCAACCCCCTTTTCCGGTTGCCAGTTAGTCTACCCCGGTTCGAGGAGCCCGCCAGTATTCCGTTTGTGGGGAGTGCGCAGGGTGAAATCTCAGGCCCGCCCCAGCACGGCAGCCAGCAACGCCATACGGATGTAGAGGCCGTTCTGCATCTGGCGGAAGTAAGCGGCTCGCGGGTCTTCGTCAACCTCGTAGGTGATCTCTCCCACCCGGGGGAGAGGGTGCATGACGATCATCTGCTCTTTCGCCTCGCGGAGCAGTTCGGGCGTGATGATATAGGAGTCCTTCACCCGCTCGTACTCCGCCAGATCGGTGAAGCGCTCCTTCTGAACCCGTGTGACGTACAGCACATCCACTTCGCCGATGATCTCGTGTACGTCTTCATGCTCGGTGAAGGTATCCCCCGCCCCGGTCACTTCCTGCCGAATCTCGTCCGGCATCCGCAGCAGACGGGGCGAGACGAACCGGAACGTGATCCCCCGACGCAACAGCAGGCGGGTCAGGGAGTGTACGGTACGCCCGAAGCGGAGATCGCCCAGCATGGCGACCGTCAGATTATCGAGGCGACCCAGTTCGCGACGGATGGTGTAAGCGTCCAGAAGGGCCTGCGTTGGGTGCTCGCCGACGCCATCGCCCGCGTTGATGATCGGCTTGTGTGCCCAGCGGGCGGCTTCGGCAGCCGCGCCGACCTCGTAGTGGCGCAGCACGATCACATCGGCGTAGCACTCAAGCGTGCGGACCGTGTCGGCCAGCGACTCGCCCTTGCTGACCGAGGAGAATTTGACCGAGTTAATAGGGATCACCTGCCCGCCCAGGCGTTGCATGGCAGCCATGAACGACGAACTGGTTCGCGTGCTTGGCTCGTAAAACAGATTCGCCATGATCTGCCCCTGTAGCAGATCCGCCGAACCGAACCGCTCGACGAGCGTTCTCATCTCGTCGGCCACCCCGAAGATATATTCCAGCACCTCCGGCGTGAACTGGCGGACAGAAAGGATGTGCTGCCCATAGAGACCGTTTGTCGTGTTGTCCGCCGGACGGGGTCTGTCTGATGTAGACCGCGCTTTCATCGTGCTCCTCCTTCTTTCTGCTGAGACAGGGCGCGGCAGGCAGGGGCATAAAAAAACGACCTCTGGAACTGCTCCAGAAGTCGCTAAAAAAGCGATGCCGGGTGGTCGCCACCCACCCTCTGCGAGGCTGATAAAAATGGTTGCGATGGTTTTCCTGGCACGTTCTCTGCCCCTACCTGCCTGCGTAAACCCGCGCAAGTATACACGAAGACCCTTTTCTGTGCGAATCGGGCTGACAGGATATATAATCACGCTTACGCTACCCGGATGAGCCGTGCGAACGCACACGCCCTCTACAGGAGGCTTCCGGGGACGAAAGGTTGAACGTCAGTCAGGCCGTATATGAAGCTTACATTCCAGCGGATCGTATACCTGCTGCTTGCAGCAGCTTTTGTTTATGCCATCTATGAATACCACGACCAGCTGGTAGACATCGTGACGGTGCTCCGGGAAGGAGTCTGGTACTTTGTGCTGGCTACGCTCGCCGTGCTGGGGCTGGCGATCTACAATCAGGCGACGCTCTACGCCAGCATCTACCGGACGCTCGAACTCCCCTCTGAGAAGCGGGATTTGCTTCCCCTGTACCTTATCCGTCGTTTTGTCACCGTGGCCGCGCCCAGCGGCGGGTTTTCCGGCTGGGTCCCTTTCCTCGAATTCGCGCGTCGCCGTGAGCTTGCGATAGGCACGGTCTTCATCGCCAACCTGATCTATACGATCCTGTGGTACAGCACCTTTGGAATCTTTTTGCTGCTGGGGCTGCTTTACCTGTTCCTCTCCCACGATCTCCAGTGGTTCGAGATCAGCGCGGCGCTGGTCATGCTGGTGGCGGACGTGATTATGATCATCGGGTTGATCCTGGCCTGGGTCGCCCCCGGCCCGCTCGAATCCATCCTGCACCGGGTGGCGCACGCCATCGAGCGTGTCAGCGCGTGGCTCAAACGCCCCGCGCCCCTGACCGACGCCCAGATGACGACGTTCGTCAACGACCTCAGTCAGGCCATCACGCAGATGCGGCGGGCAGGCTGGCGTCGGTTGCTCATCCCGGTGGGGCATGCGCTGTTAAACGAAACGCTTAACCTGCTGATGTTCTATCTCATCGCCCGCGCGTTCGGGGAGACGCTGAACTTCGGCGTCCTGGTGGCCGCCTACAGCATTAGCGTTCTCTTCTTTGTCGTCTCACCCACGCCCGGCGGACTGGGCTTTGTGGAAGGCACTCTGATCCTCGTCCTGACCACGCTCCGCGTCCCCGCGCACAGCGCTACCGTCGTGACGCTGGCTTACCGGGGGATCACGTTCTGGCTGCCGTTCGTTCTGGGGTTCCTTGCCCTGCGCTGGATCAGGGTGCATCCCGTGCCGGAACAGTAGTCCCCTGCCTGTCCGTCATTCCGTCCAGAGAGCAGTAAGCGGAGGATAGGCGAATGTAAATCGATCATCACCACCGGCGGAGCGCCGGACCCCGGGGCTGCAGCGTCGTTGTGAGCGGGGGCAGAATTATTTTCGACCGAGAGCCGGTAAAACGGCAGGAGTTTTTACGTTTGTTTGACATGAGCGCGGGCGAACGTCTCCCGCGTTCTCGCAGGGCGGGCCTGATTCCGGGTGAGCGTTGAGGGGCCGCCCGATGAAGGAGCACAGAGAAAATGCAGATCGTAACCGACCGCGCGGCGGACCTATCTCCCGCCCAGCTCGAGAAGCTGGGGGAAATTCACTATATCCCGCTCATCCTGACGCTGGACGGTCGTTCTTATCGGAGCGGGGTTGACATCCAGCCGGAGGAGTTCTACAAACTGCTCGCGGCGACCGACGGGATGCCGACCACATCGCAGCCTTCGGCGGGCGACTTCGCCGAGCTTTATCGCCGGGTGGCGGCACAGGACTCCGACATCCTCTCGGTTCACATCTCATCGGGGTTGAGCGGGACGGTTAACGCGGCGCGTCTTGGCGCCGAGATGGTTCCCGAAGCCAACATCACGATCGTTGACTCCAAGACGCTCTCCGGCGCGCTGGGCTGGCAGGTTGAAGCGGCGGCGCGGGCCATTCAGGCCGGGTGGCCGCTGGAGAAGATTCTCGAGACGGTGACGCAGGTCGGGCGGGCGACCGAGACGCTCTTCACCCTGCCGGAACTGAAGTACCTGATTCACGGGGGACGGATCAGCCATCTCAAGGGGCTGCTGGCCTCGGTGCTGAACATCAAGCCGCTGATCGGGGTGGATAAGGAAAGCGGCAAGTATGCCGAGCGCGGCAAGGCCCGCACCTTCGCCCGCGCGCTGCGGCACATCGGCGAGGTCATCACGCAGCAGGTTCCGGCTGGTAGCGCCCTCAGGGTTCAGGTTATGCACGCCAACAACCCCGACGGGGCCGCCGTTCTCCGGGAGCAACTCGACAGGCTGTTCGAGTGCACATGGCTGCCTGAGGCACCAATCGCTCCCGTTCTGGGAGCACACACCGG
>DRKO01000424.1 GCA_011051745.1 Chloroflexota bacterium
AACCGCCTCAAACCGCTTCCAGACGGCACAATTATCGAGTCACAGGCGGTTCTGATCGGCAACCGCCGGGCGCTCGCTGCGCGGGATGAGGTGCTCTCCACCACCCGCCAATTGCTGGAGTTCATCGAGGCCCATCTGCACGCCAGAGGGCAATATCTGGTCTTTGCCAATATGCGCGGCGGTTCGATGGAGGAGGTCGCCCGACGGGTCTTCAGCCAGCCAGAACTGGGCGGTCTGCAAGGCCCCACCGTCTCGCCTATCGTCACGCGAACGCAGGAAGGGGGCTGGTGGGCGATTAACATTGTCGTTTCGGCCGGGAGGCTGTTTACCGCCGTCCAGCAGATCCGGGCGATCGGCGGGAGCGGCGTCGTCGTCACACCGGCCACTTACATCTTTGAGGAGCGCCCGGCCCGCTACCAGCGCCTGCTGGCCGAACTGGGCAGAGCGGAGGAGACGAACACATGAGCACCCTGTTCCGCATCTACGAACTGGGCGAGGCCCGCGAGACGATCCTGCGTCGCGTGCCGCCTGATGAGTTCACCATCCCCCCCCGGCTACAGGAGGGCATCCGGGCCATTTTCGGTGAGCCGCTGACGCCGGAGGAGGCCGTCCGCCGCGTCATCGCCGATGTGCGGACACGGGGCGACGGGGCACTGCGCGAATGGACAGAGCGGATCGACGGCGTGGCGCTCGATGAACTGGCTGCGACGCCCGTCGAGATCGAAGCGGCAGTTGCCACCACCCCGCCCGACGTGCTGGACGCGCTCCGGCTGGCTGCCAGACGAATCGAGGTTTTCCACCGGCGACAACCGGTTGTGTCCTGGATCAGCCCGAGCGAGGAAGGGATGCTGGGGCAGCTTGCGCTCCCCATCGAGCGGGTGGGCATCTACGTACCGGGCGGCACGGCTCCTCTGCCCTCCTCTCTGCTGATGAGCGCCATTCCGGCCCGTGTGGCCGGTGTGCGGGAGGTGATCGCCTGCACGCCGCCGGGCAGAGAGGGGCGCATCCCGCCGGTCATTCTGGCTGCTGCCCATATCGCCGGAGTCGAGAAGGTGTTCCGCCTGGGCGGGGCGCAGGCCATCGCGGCGATGGCCTATGGCACGGAGAGCGTTCCGCGCGTGGATAAGATCGTCGGGCCGGGGAATTTATTTGTCATGCTCGCCAAGCGGCAGGTCTACGGCGTGGTCGGCATTGATGGCCTGCTGGGGCCAACCGAGACGATGATCATCGCCGATGAGCAGGCCGAGCCCGCGCTTGTCGCTGCCGACCTACTGGCTCAGGCCGAGCATGACGTGCTGGCTCAGGCAATCCTTGTCACGCCCAGCCGTGATCTGGCTGAAGCGGTCGCCGCCGAACTCGGGCAGCAGGTTGAAGCGCTGAGCCGGGCCGATATTATCACCCAGTCGCTGGCGCGTGCCGGAGGTGCGGTCATCGTCCGCGACCTGGAGGAGGCCTTCGAGGTCGCCAACGGCTATGCCCCCGAACATCTTCAACTTTCGATCCGGGAGCCGTCCGCCTGGCTGGGGCGGGTGCAGAACGCGGGGGCGGTGTTCCTGGGCGAGCACTCATTCGAGGTGCTGGGTGACTACGTCGCCGGACCAAGCCACAGCCTGCCGACCAGCGGCACGGCCCGCTTTTCGGGGGGCATCAACGTGCTGGACTTTGTGAAGATCACCAGCGTGATCGGGCTGAAGGCGGAAGCGGCAGCCGGGTTGAGCCGCGCGGCGGCCACGCTGGCCCGCGCGGAGGCACTGACGGCCCACGCTGCCGCCGCCGAACGCAGGGCGGGGAGCGAGAGCGCATGAGCGAGACACGAACAACCGGAACAGCCCTCATCCCGGAGGATGTGGTGAAACTGATCCGCCCCGACATTATGGCGATGGAGCCGTACACCCCCGTTGTCCCTTTCGAGGTGCTCGGTGAGCAACTGGGCCGCCCACCCGATGAGATTATTAAGCTCAACGCCAACGAAAACCCCTACGGCCCCTCGCCCAGAGCGCTCGAGGCGCTGGCCGCGCTGAACGGAGCGGCCTCTATTTATCCCGATCCGGAGGCACGGCGGCTGCGTGCCCTGCTGGCCGACTATGTGGGTGTGGATGCAGCCTGTATCATGGTTGGCGCTGGCTCGGATGAGCTGATCCTGCTGCTCGCCTCGCTGTTCCTCGCGCCGGGGGATGCCATCATTGACTGCCCGCCAACCTTCAGCATGTATCCCTTTAACGCGGCAATAGCCGGAGCGCGCGTCGTGAACGTCCCGCGCCACCCCGATTTCTCGCTGGATGTTGAGGGGATTGAGCGGGCAGCGCGGGAGAGCGGAGCCAGGCTAATATTCCTCTGCTCTCCCAACAACCCCGATGGGGGCGTGATCGCCCCCGCCGATCTGGATCGCCTGCTGGCGTTGCCTCTCATCGTTGTGGTGGACGAGGCCTATCACGAGTTCAGCAGTGCAGAGAGCGTGGCTCCCCGCGTGCCCGATACACCCAACCTGATCGTGTTGCGCACCTTCAGCAAGTGGGCCGGGCTGGCCGGGTTGCGCGTCGGATACGGGATCATCCCCCCTCCGATCATCGAGCATCTCTGGAAGATCAAGCAACCCTACAACGTCAACGTCGCCGCCGATGTGGCGGCCCGCGCCACGCTGAAAGACCTCCCCCGGATGCAGGCCAACGTGCGGAAGATCGTCGCCGAGCGGGAGCGGCTGTTGCGTGAACTGTCCGCCATCTCCTTTCTGGAGCCTTACCCCAGCCAGGCCAACTTTGTGCTGTGCCGGGTTACAGGGATCGAGGCGGCAACGCTCAGGCAATGGCTGGAAGATGAAGGTATCCTGATCCGCTACTACAACAAGCCGGGGCTGCGCGACCATGTCCGAATCACGGCGGGCACACCGGCCCAGACCGACGCGCTTCTGGCCGCGCTGCGCAGGATCGAGGCTAAAACAGGCTGACCCATCCCTTTCAGGAGTGAGACGTTATGACGACCGGACGCCGGGCAACGATAACACGCAGGACGAACGAGACAAGCATCAGGTTAACCCTTGATCTGGACGGGAGCGGGCGGGCAGACATCCACACTGGCGTGGGGTTCTTCGACCACATGCTGCACCACGTGGCTGTACATGGCCTGCTCGACCTCTCCGTGAAGGCGGAAGGCGATCTGCATATTGACGCTCATCACACCATCGAGGATGTCGCGATTGCGTTCGGGCAGGCGCTCGATCAGGCACTCGGCGACCGCCGGGGGATCGTCCGCATGGGCATGGCGACCGTCCCAATGGACGAAGCGCTGGCCCGTGTGGTGGTTGATCTCAGCGGGCGGCCTTACGCCGTGATCGAAGCCGCGTTTGATACCCCCGCCATCGGTGAGATGCCGACCTCGCTGGTGGCGCATGTGCTGGAAACAATCGCCTTTAACGGCAGGCTGAACCTGCATGCCCACGTGCTCTACGGGCGCGATGACCATCACAGGGCCGAGGCATTGTTCAAGGCGCTGGGGCGGGCGCTTGATGCTGCGACCCGGATTGACGAGCGGCGGGGCGGCGTGCCCAGCACAAAGGGAACGCTCACGGCCTGAGAGCGGAGAGGTGCGGATGATCGCGGTCATTGATTACGGGGCAGGTAACCTGCGCAGTGCGCGAAACGCGCTGGCTCATCTGGGCGCGGAGGTGATCACCGTCCGCCAGCCGGAGCAACTGGCGGGCGTAGAGAAGATCGTCCTGCCCGGCGTGGGGGCTTTC
>DRKO01000425.1 GCA_011051745.1 Chloroflexota bacterium
CGCCGGAGATGATCTCGCTGTAGTCCACCGTGTGCCGCTCCCAGTTCGTCCCCCAGGAAGCGGTGATCGAGCGCAGTTGAGGCGGACGGTCGTCCTCTGTCATGATCTCTTCGTCCCCGCCGAGTTCCTCCGCGCTCCCCCCGCCGGAGGGGTCCGGGGCGGCGGCCTCTTCTCCGGCTGTCTCCTGCACATCTCCTCCCTCCGTCTCATCCGCCTCTTCAACGGTCGCCGCCGGTTCCTGTGCGGCCAGCGTGCCGCAGGCTGCCAGAAGCAGAACAAGCGCTGCTCCAAAGGCCAGCCGGGCCGGTCTTCCGGGCTGCATCTTCATTTCCACCCTTCCTCACAACTCACTCATACCTGCGTGCTGCGACCGGATGGCCGCATACCCTAGAGCGAACCACGCGGGCCGGTCTTACGTGCCCGCTTCTGGTAGAATAGCGGCCTGAGCGCACAGAAGGGAAACGAACATCTGATGAAAGTGCTGATCGCAACGCGCAACCGGGGGAAGCTCCGCGAATACGCCGACCTGCTGGCCGACCTGACCGCCGGGGGACAGCCCATCGAGTGGGTGTCGCTGGCCGATCTGGGGATCGAGCGGGAGGTCGAAGAGACGGGAACGACCTTTGAAGAAAACGCCCGCCTGAAGGCCACCGCCTACGCCCGCGAAAGCGGCCTGCTAACGCTGGCCGACGATTCCGGGCTGGAAGTGGACGCGCTGGGTGGCGCTCCGGGGGTACACTCGGCCCGCTACGGCGGGCCAGAGCTGGACGACGAGGGCCGCTACCGGCTGCTGCTGGAGGCGCTGAAGGGCGTGCCGGAGGGGAAACGCTCGGCGCGGTTCCGCTGCGTGGTGGCGATCACCACACCGGAGGGGGAACTCCACACCGCCGAAGGCACGTGCGAGGGGCGCATCGCCCGCGAGCCGAAAGGCGAACACGGATTCGGGTACGATCCGGTCTTTGTGGTGGAGGAATACGGCCGGACGATGGCCGAACTGGGACCGGAGATCAAGAATCGCATCAGCCACCGCGCCCGTGCGCTGGAAGCGATCCGCCCCGTGCTGGCGACGCTGCTCGTCCGCCACGCGGAAGAGAGCGACGACTAACGCTCCCCCAGCTTTTCCGCTTCGGCACGGAAGGCGTCCATCTCGATCACCTGCCCTTCCACGCGGGCCTGCTCGGCGGCGAAGGCCATCAGGTGGCTTTCGAGCGAGGCACGGGCCGAGGTAAGGGGAGCCTGCTCTCCACCCTGCAGGGCAGCCACAAAGGCCGTCATCAGCCGATCATCCCCACCGCCGTGCCGCCCCGCCTCGATCTCGCCCGCCATCTCGATCCGCTCCACCGCCACGCCCCGGTGCTCATGAATCTCCAGCCACGCTTCCGAAGCGCTCAGTTTGCCCAGCAGCGTCGCCCGCGAGCCGTCTACCCGGAGGGTGCGGCCTTCTTCGTGGGAATGGCCGTGCATCGTCAGCGAGGCCGACACCCCGCCCTCGAACTCCATCGCCACAATCTGATGATCCACCACGTCGTTATCGCAGTGGTAAACACAGCGACCGTAGGGGCCGTTCAGCAGGGCACGGTGGACGCTCTCCGGATCGTCGGGGTCTTCGGCGATGATGGCCCGCACCGAGCGACGGAACTCGAAAATCCCCTGCAGGGCAGGGACCACCCCCGCCAGCCGCTCGACGGCCTGCGGATCGCGCAGGCCCAGCCGCCCGATCAGGCGATACACCGGCTTCCGCGCACGGGCAAGGGCAGCGAAGACCGGCTCGGCGCGGTCGTAGAGCGCGGGCGCGTAGAAGGGGCAGCTTTCCGCAACCGGACAGCCTTCCAGACAGCGATCCGGCGCACCGGGCGGGGCATTCTCAGGTCGGAAGTGCGTCAGCCCCCCAACTGAACTCAGCCGCACGCAGCGCTGCCCCAGAATCCAGTACAGCAGGTCGAGGTCGTGGCAGCACTTTGCCAGAATCATCGGGCTGGCCTCGTCGGCCCTGCGCCAGTTGCCGCGCACGTAGCTGTGCGCCATGTGCAGCGCGGAGACGTTCTCGCGATGCGAGACGGTGATCACCTGTCCCAGCCGCCCCGAACGCACGATCTCATACACCCGCCGGAAAAAGTCCGTGTAGCGCAGCACATGGCAGACCTGGAGGACGCGACCGGTGCGCTCCGCCGCCTGCACCAGCCGGATACATTCATCCAGCCGGTGGGCCATCGGCTTCTCCAGCAGCACGTCATACCCCGCCTTCAGCGCCGCGAGCGCGGGGCCGGTGTGCATCTGATCCTGTGTGGCGATGATCGCCGCGCGGGCGAGCTGCGGGCGGGCGAAAAGGTCTTCCCAGGTGGTGAACTGCCGCTCCGGCGGGATGCCATGCCGGGCAGCGAACGCGCGGCGGCGGCCTTCGACCGGCTCGGCAACCGCCGTGATGACCATCTGATCGGGGTGGGCCAGCGCCCACGCGCCGTAGACATCCGCGCCCCGGTTGCCCGCGCCGACCAGAACGGCCTCGAGGGGAGCAGTCACCGGTTCTCCTCCGAAGAGGAGCGAGGCGCGAAGCGATGCCGCAGCGCCAGCCGGAGTGTCTCGAAGATCGTGCGGAGCACCTTCATCTTGGTGGCGGTCGGCTTCAGATCATAGTGCAGGACGAACGGCACTTCGCCGAAGCGAACGCCTTCCAGATGGCTGAGCTGGAACAGAATCTCGACCATGCAGGCGAAGCCCTCCTCGGTGATGAAGGCCTCGCCGTAATGCTCATGGGCACGCCGGAGCACCTCCGCGCGGTAGGCCCGGAAGCCACAGGAATAATCCCGCACGCCGCGAATGGGGAAGGCAAGGCGAAACAGCAGGCTCATCACCCGACTGTAGAGGCGACGCATAAACGGCACGCCGTACACCCGCGCCCCCGGCCTGAAACGGGAGGCGATCACCACATCGTGCCCGGCGACGATGCGCTCCACCAGCGCGGGGATCGTCTCCGGCGGCTGGGTGTTGTCGGCGTCGAGCGTCACGATCACATCCTCCGGTCCGGCTTCCTCCAGCGCGGCGCGGAAGCCCGTCCGGATGGCCTGGCTGAGGCCCTGATTGCGCTCATGCTGAACCAGCCGGAGCCAGGGATACCGCTCCGCCCGCTCCCGGACAACCTCCGCTGTCCGGTCGGCGCTGCCATCGTCCACCACGATGACGCGCAGATCGGGCAACTTTATCTCACGGACGGCGGCGATGGCATCCAGAAGGGGCGGGAGGGCTTCTTCCTCGTTATAGGCGGGCAAAACGACGATAATCACGTATTCTCTCCGGCAAGGGGATTCCTCAGACGGCGGGAGTATACCACAGGCCGCGAATAGGAAAAGAAGGCTATTGATATCCACATATAGCGCTTTATAATCAGGGCAAGATAGTAACGGCGCAGCCTTTTCAGATTTTACCGGTAGAGAAAAGTTTCGTTTAGTGGTATAGAGACACCTGTGACATGGTACATTCTCAGCACTGCGCTGGTCTGGTACGTGCCCGTTACTATTTTTAATTCCCTCTGACGCATGGCCTGCGCCGGAGGTGCAGCAAAGGTCATCCGCCTGCGAAATTGAAGCGTCGCCAGATTAAAGGATGCACCTGCAGTAAGCCGCCCGCGTGTTCTCTCCCCCACACGCCGGGCGGCTTGCTCTTTAACCGCGATTACGTCCCGCCCTCGTCCAGCGATTCCCCGTTTGCAAAACCAACCCCCTGAATGAACCCCCGCGCCCGCTCGGTGAGCGGGTATGCCCGCGAGAGATATTCCCAGAAGGCCGGACTGTGATCAGGGTACACCCGGTGGGCCAGCTCGTGGGCGATCACGTAATCAATCACCCACTGAGGCCAGGCCCGGATGCGTTCACTGATGCGGATGTGGCCGTCCGTCGATCCGCCGGTGGTGCAACTGCCGAGGCGGGTTCTCATGTTGCCCACCCAGCGGATCGCTGTCCACTCAATCTCACCCTTGAAATACTTCCGGTTGATGTACTCGGCCCGCGCCTGAAGGTCGGCATCCGTGCGGCGGGCGGCCTGCCTGCGCCGCCGGGCAAGATGCCCTGCGATGTCCTCCAGCAAGCGCGGGATATCACGCTCCGGCAGGCGATAGGGGATGCGCAGAAGGATCTCGTCCCCTTCCCTGACCCAGCGAGCGGTTTTCTTCAGCCGCCTGTCACGCCGGATACGCACTTTCACCGGACGGCCATCCGGCCCCTGAACGGTGCGCACTCTCTCCTTCATAGCTCCCACTGCCGCGCCAACCAATTCCAGAGGATGTCGGCCACCCGGTCGGGGAACTCAGCGGCGATCATGTGTCCGGCTCCCTCGATCAGGTGGAGCTCGGCGTCGGGGATGTGCTCCGCCAGATAGGAGGAGAACTCAGGCGGCGTCATCCGATCCGCCGTGCCACCGATGACGAGCGCAGGGGCGGCGACCTCACCCAGCCGCTCCCGAACATCAAAGGCATCACAGGCCAGATAATCCCTCAGAACCACCTCCGGGCGAGCTTCCATCAGCAGCCTGCGCCCCAGTCGTCTGAGATCGTCATCCGCCGTCGGGCCAAACGCAGCCCGCACGACGAAATCCACCACCTTTTCGTAGTCATCAAGGACGTGATCCAGAATCCGAGGGGTGACGCGCAATCGCGCTCCCGTGCTCACCAGCCCCAGTCCGGCCACCCGCTCCGGTGCATCAAGAGCGAGTTGCAGAGCGACGGCCCCACCCATCGAATGCCCGACCGGAATAAAACGCTCCATGTCGAGCGCATCGGCGAGGGCCAGCATATCGGTGGCATACTCGCCGATCGTCCGGCGACCTGTGCCCCCGGATCGCCCGTGTCCGGGCAGGTCGGGCGTGATAGTGTGCACTGCATCCATCCGCCGCACCTGGGGCGGCCAGTTAGCGTGCTGCCCGCCTGCTCCGTGAATCAAAAGCACCGGCGGAATCGCCGAGCCGGGGGCTCGGTGCTCGGCGTAAAAGATGGTCTGTGTGTTCAGTTCTACGTGTGGCATGTGCCCTTCGTCCTGTTGCAGGGAGAAGGCTATTTCCTCCACATTATAGGCGTTTGCCCGCCCTGAAAAAGCAACAACGGCCCCGGAGGGCCGCTGCGCTCTTTTCTGCGAGGGCAGGCCGGTTAACCGGCGGCTTCTGCCTGCTTGATCTTCTCCTCCATCTCCTCCAGCCAGCGCGTGCAGGACATAGCCGCCGCGCACCCCTGCCCGACGGAGGTCGCCACCTGCCGGAAGACCGGGTCCTGAATCTCGCCAGCGGCGAACACACCGGTTACGCTGGTGTGCATCAGGTCGTCCGTGATCAGGTAGCCGCGCTCGTCCATCTCAAGCTGGCCTTTGAAGAGCGCCGTGTTGGGGTCGTGGCCGATGAAGATAAACACCCCGTCCGTCTTAAGGGTGCCAACCTCGCCCGTCTTGACGTTACGGACCTTTACCCCCTGAACGGCTCCGTCCCCGATGACCTCCTCCACGACGGTATCCCAGATGAAGGAGATTTTCTCGTTTCGCTTTGCCCGTTCCTGCAGGATGGGGCCGGCACGTAGCTGATCGCGGCGGTGGATAATGCGCACGCGGGAAGCGAACTTGGTCAGGAAGATGCCCTCCTCCAGCGCGCTGTCCCCCCCACCGACAACGACCACATCCTTGCCGGTGAAGAAAAAGCCGTCACACGTTGCGCAGTAGCTCACTCCGCGCCCGATGAACTCCTCCTCGCCGGGGACGCCCAGCCGACGGGCCGAAGCCCCCATCGCGATGATCACCGCCCAGGCGCGGTACGTCCGGCTCGCCGTCTTGACGGTGTAAGGAGGCCCCTGGGTGAAGTCCACCCCGGTCACGCTGTCGTACTCAAAGCGTGCGCCGAAGCGCTCGGCGTGCTTCTGGAAACGTTCGACCAGCTCCGCGCCGGTCACCCCTTCCGGGAAGCCGGGGTAATTCTCCACCTCGTTTGTGAGGGCGACCTGCCCGCCCAGTTCCGTGCCGGTGATCACCAGAGGGTCCAGATTGGCGCGACCCGTGTAAACTGCCGCCGTCAGCCCGGCAGGGCCGGCCCCCAGGATCAAAACCTTCTCAATTTGCGTATCCTGTGCCATAACACCTCCCAAGTGGTGGATATTCCATGCAGACCACGTCCACGCGGAGCGTGAAGGTGGGACGCCATAAGGATTTTAACGAAATTCTCGTATCTCTTGAAGCCCTTTTCAGAAAAGGGGGCCTTCCGAGAAGCGTCGCGAGGGCAGGGCCTGCCCCGGACATAGAGGCCGTGCAACCGCGCTCCTACGAAGAAGCCCCGTTCTCGGATTCGATGCCCGTCTCAAGAATGGTGATCAGGGCCTGGAACTCCACCTCGCAACAGCGGCACTGTTCCAGATGCCGCTTAACCTGAGGCAGAACGACATCGGGGTTCTGCCCCGCTCTGAGCATGTCTACATACTGATCAATATGCTCATAGCATTCATCGCAGCCGATCTCGTCCTCCTCCTCGACGGAGAAGATCATCCTCATGATCCGGCTGAAGAGATCGGTCTTCTGTTCTGGCTGATTCACCGGCGATCCTCTATCACTTGCGTAGACATAAAACTCAGACGCCCCTGCCCATCGCTCTCTTACGGTTAGAACAGGTCGAGTATGTAATCGAGAGAAAGCCCCTGACTCTCCATATACCGCCTGAGCTTGAGCCGCGCGTCGTGGAGCAGCTTGTAGAGCGCGTTACGGTTGGTGTCCATACGCCGCGCGATCTCCTCGATGGGCACACCGTCAACCGTGTAAGCGACCAGCGCGATCCTCTGCCGCTCGGTCAGGACGGTATTAATGGCCTCGTCAATGATCTTGAGGACATCCTGCTGCTCGGTATGATGCTCCGGAGGGGGGGCCTGCCGGGGGGCGATTGCCAGCGAGGTGATGCCGGGCATCACCTCGCCGCCGGAGGTGAGATGCTCAAGCGAGTAATCCCGGTAGCGGGAACGGCGCAACTCGCTGATCGCGACGCGGGCAGCGATTTTGGCCGCCCAGGTCGTAAACAGGCTCTCGCCCCGGAAAGTGTGCAGATTGTCGAGGATTTTGAGCAGGGCGTCCTGCGCGAAATCCTGGGCCATGTGCCGCAGGTCCTCAGGCGGATAGTTCTTCAGGTCGCTGCGATCCTGACTGAGGTAATAGTACAGCCCCCGCTCAAGACGAGTGCGGAGCGCCTCCAGAGCCTCAGCGCGTTGAGGGCCGTCAGCCTGAAGGTCAGCCAGCCATTCTTCGTTGCTTCGCTCAGTCATGCACCCACCCACCTGCCAGCCTGATCACCGCCCCTGCAAACGGTCCGAAAGCAGCAGGATTTATGCAGTTGATCCCCGGAGAGCCTCTCTCCCCCCAACGCCTCACGAGGAAGTCGGGCTTTCCCCCGCCGGGGAGAACTCGGCCTCTAACCGGTCCATCAGTTGCTCCCGCTCCCTCTGCGGCAGGAACGCCGCCTGAGCGGCGTTCAGGATAAGCCGCTTGATGTCGTCAAGGCTGAAGTTCAAATACCGGATGGCCCGCGCGTACTCGTCCGTCAGGCTGAGCGCACCCACGCTGGTATTATCCGTGTTGAGCGTTGTCAACAGCCCGATCTGATACATATCGCGCAGGGGGTGCTGCTCATAGCTGCGCACCACGCCGGACTGTACATTGCTGGTCGGGCAGACTTCAAAGGCGATCTGCCGCTCAAGAGTCATCTGAAGCACGTCCGAGTCCTCGACCACGCGCACGCCGTGCCCGATGCGTTGCGCCCCCAGCTTCTCAACAGCCAGCCGGATGCTCTCCGGCCCAGCCCACTCACCGGCGTGGATCGTGATCGCCAGCCCGGCCTCCCGCGCTTCCTGAAAGACCTTCTCAAATGTATCACCCGGATACTCCCGCTCGGCTCCGGCCAGATCAACGGCCACCAGCCCGCGATCCAGCCGCTCGGCGGCTACCTTCACCACCTCGTGGCCCAGTTCGACGCTCTCATGGCGGTTCATGCTCGCGATCAGGCGCACCATGATCCCGAAATCCCGGCTGGCGCGCTCGACGGCGGCGATCACCCAGTCGGTCACCTCCGCAAGGGAATATCCCTTCTCACGGGCCAGCGCGGGCGGGGTGAAGCGCAACTCGAAGTAAACGGTGTTCTCGGCAGCAGCATCGGCAACCGCTTCGTAGGCCACACGGTCTATGATCTCCGGCGACTTGTAAAAGCCGCGCAGCGTCCCGAACTTGGCAAGGTAGACGGAGGCGTCCGGCTCGTCACCGGGCACGATCTGCACCAGAGGGCGGATGTCCTCCACCCCGTAACCGGGCAGATCCATCCGGTACTGGTCGGCAATCGCGGCCAGCGTCTCCAGCCGCAGAGAGCCTTCCAGATGGCGGTGCAGTTCAATTTTAGGCAGCGCCTTTAACCGCCTGTACAGATCGGGGTCTACATCCCGCCCGGCATCACCGTTTCGATTATTCATTGGCTTCATCCCTGTCACGGGGCTATTTCAGGCCGCCTCACACATCAGCGTCACCCGCAAGCAACGCTCTGCCTCGCAGCCTGCCCCTCTTTAGAATCGTATGTTAACAAACTATAGCGCGGTTGGGAAACCGCGCTATAGGACAGGTTAGCTACCGGTTAGAGGACATCTCGCCCCGTTTACCTCCGACGGCGACGCCTGCGGCTGCTGCTGCCGCGCATAACCTCCCCCTGCCCGACCGTCTGCTGCTGCTGGCGGATCTGCCTGTAGTGGCAGTCCTTGAACTTTTTCCCGCTCCCGCAGGGGCAGGGATCGTTACGCCCCACCTTGCTCCAGACATCCTTATGGATCGTCTGGGAGACGCGGACCCGGCCTTCTTTGGTGCGCGAGACCTTACGTTCCAGGCGATACCCGGACTGGCTGATGCGATCCAGCAGTTCCTCCTGCCGCTTCTGCTCTTCCACAATCTGACGGTGGCGGGGCAGGTCGCTGAAGAAGCGCCGCGCGATGCCTTCCTGCACATCCTCCCGCAGCTTGTCGAACATCTCAAAGGCGCGACGCTTGAACTGAACCTTGGGATCGCGCTGGCCGAACGCCTCCAGCCCGACGCCCTGACGCAGGTCGTCAATCGCCCGCAGATACTGACGCCACTCCCCGTCAATCACGGAGAGCATCAGCGCACGCTCGTAATTGACGATCTCCTCCTCACCGATGCCGAAGACCTGCCGGTCATACTGCCAGCCCGTCCCATCGGCGCCCTCCGCCCCGTCCTCCGGCGACTGCCGCGCCAGTTCGAGCAGTTCTTCCACCCGCTGGCTGAGCACGTCGAGCAATTCCTCATGCTCCAGTTCACCCAGTATCTCGCGAGAGGCCGCGCTCAGCACATCGTTAAGCTGGCGGTAGAAGGCGGCCTGAACGTCGGCCAGCTTCATCCCCTGCCCCAGACGGGCGACCGCATCCCGGAAGGCGTGTTCCAGCCCTTCCTCCAGCGGCCCCCGGATGGCCTCGCGCGTTTCCTCCGACAGTGGCGCGGTGTACCGCTCGAACGTTGCCCACACCTGCCTGACGAACGCTTCCCAGTGCTCAATGCCGCGCGGCCCGACAGGTGGCAAAACCGGCCACAGCGGCACAATACGGGCGATCTCGACGTGCAACATCCGCATGTTGTAGCCCTCGTCGAGGCCGTCCAGAACGAACTCGTGAAGCGTCTCCAGAAGCTCGTCGCTGTCAGTGATCGCCAGCAGATTTTGAAGCTCCTCGGCGGAAGGGCGCGGGAACAGGGAGAGAACGCGCTGCACGACACCGCGCGTGTTGACCTCGCCCGTTTCCATGTTCGAGAAGTCGGTGATGACTGTCTCGATCTCCTCCATCGCCCACGCCTCGTACTCATCGCGCAGGCGGATGATCAGCCGTTCGAGCGTCTCCAGAATGAAACGCTTGACCAGCATATCAAGCTCTGCGCCATCCCCCTCGAGGATGGCCCGGCGCTCGTCATAGACGATCTGACGCTGGCGGTTGACCGCCTCGTCATACTCGATCAGGTTCTTGCGGATTTCGAAGTTATACGTCTCGAAGCGGGACTGGGCCTGCTCAATAGCGTTGCTGAGGATGTTGGCCGCAATGGGCACATCATCCGGCATGTTCAGCCGATCCATGATGCGCTTGGTACGATCCCCGCCGAAGCGGAGCATCAGCTCATCCTCCAGCGAGAGGTAGAAGCGCGACGATCCAGGATCGCCCTGACGGGCGGCACGACCACGCAACTGATCGTCAATACGGCGTGATTCATGGCGCTCGGTCCCGATCACGTGCAGGCCGCCCCGCTCCCACA
The DNA here is from genome assembly GCA_011051745.1 of Chloroflexota bacterium. Lineage (GTDB taxonomy): Bacteria > Chloroflexota > Anaerolineae > Aggregatilineales > UBA3940 > DRKO01. Next base: position 10,296 of record DRKO01000425.1, read on the forward strand.
CCTCCCGTCGGGCGCGTTCGCACTCGTCACGCACCGCCTGAATGTCATCAATCAGTGAAGCAGGAAGCGCCGGAAATTGCTCCGTGATGCGGCGGGCCTCCTCCAGATTGCCGGAGAGCACAGCTCGCACCAGCGCGGCGCGGGCGTTGTAATGCAACTCGAACAGACGGCGGGCCAGTGTATCCACCAGCCCGGCCTGCCCCAGCAGGCCGACCAGCGAACGATACTCGTTCAGCCGGTACTGGGCTTCCGGGATGAGGGAGAGCGGCAGGCCAGCCTCCTCGGCGAGCGCCCGCGCCTTATCCAGCCGCTTCTGATCCAGCGCGGCCAGGTCCACCTGCTGGATGATGCTCACAAGCGTATCAAAGGAAGCTTTCCGGTAAGCGGGGTCCTGCCGCAACTCGCGGGCTATCTCGCCGATCACGTCCTCAACCTCGGCCTTGCGGGCCAGGTCTTTATAGGACTCGACGATCCAGTCCACGATGGACTCGTCCATGTAGCGGGCCGAGGCTGCCTTCTGGCGGGCGGCATCCAGATTGCCCTTGACCACCTCGGCAACCACCTCTTTGAAAGGCGGCATGGAGAAGCACTTCTCGGCGATCATCTTGTTCGCCAGCCCCTCTGGATTGCCGCCCAGCAGGATGTCCGTACCACGACCGGCCATGCTGGTTGAGATCGTGATCGCGCCCGGTCGCCCCGCCTGAGCAACGACCAGCGCCTCGCGGTCGGGGTTCTTGGCATTGAGCACCTCGTGCTCTAACCCCATCCGCCTGAGAAGGGCGCTCAGCTTCTCGGAAGCCTCCACCGATCCTGTGCCGACCAGCACCGGACGGCCCTGCGCCGAGAGCTCCGCGATCTCCTGAGCGACCGCCCGGAACTTCGCATCCACCGTTTTGTAGACCTGATCGGGGTAATCAATGCGCTGATAAAAGGCAGGCCGGTTCCCGTTACCGGGGTCCCAGTATGTGATCACCGGGACGCCCTCTTCCCGGTCCTTATGCACCTCGTAAACGCCGTTGCTGGCGAGATACTCAACATTGGTCGGGATGGCGACCACATCCAGCCCGTACACCTCGTCGAACTCCTCTGCCTGCGTGACCGCCGTACCGGTCATACCGGCCAGCTTTTTATACAGGCGGAAGTAGTTCTGCACCGTGATGGTGGCAATGGTGACGTCCTCACGCCGCACTCGGACGCCTTCTTTGGCCTCGATGGCCTGATGCAGGCCCTCGCTGTAACGACGCGAGGGCATCGGGCGGCCCGTCGTCTGATCGATCAGGATCACGCGCCCATCTTTGACAATGTAATCCTTATCGCGCTTGAAAATGAAGCGGGCTTTCAGCGCGTTCTCCAGATAGTGAACCAGCTCATAATACTGGGGGCTGTAGATGCTCTCCCCGGCCTCGGTGTCAATCTCCGGCAGGAGACGCTCGATCTTCTCGATGCCCCGCTCAGTCAGGGAGATGGACTGCGTGCGCTCGTCCAGCACGTAGTCGCCGTCTGGCTCCTCAAACTCCAGATCGGTCGTGTTGCGGCGCAGGCGGGCCTGCTCAACGATCTTGGCGAAACGCTCGTACTGGCTGGAGGCCTGCGCTGCCGGGCCGGAAATGATCAAGGGGGTACGCGCCCCGTCAATCAAGACCGAGTCGACCTCGTCCACAATGGCGTAGAAATGGCCGCGCTGCACCGTGCGGGAAAGCTCCAGCGCGGTGTTATCGCGCAGGTAGTCAAACCCGAACTCCGAGGCCGTCCCGTAGGTGATGTCGGCCTGATAGCACTCGCGGCGCAGCGTGGGCCGCCAGTGCACCAGCCGCTCGTCTTCCAGATCGCCGCCGGGGTCTACGTAGTCAGGGTCGTAGATCGCGGAGTACTGCTCCTTGCCGATCACGCCGACGCTCATCCCCAGCAGGTGGTAGACTGGTCCCATCCAGCCGCCATCACGGCGGGCCAGATAATCGTTAACCGTCACAAGATGAACACCGCGCCCCGTCAGGGCGTTCAGGTAAAGCGGGAGGGTGGCGACCAGCGTCTTGCCCTCGCCGGTTTTCATCTCGGCGATCTTGCCCTCGTGCAGGACGATACCGCCGATGATCTGCACGTCATAGTGCCGCAGGCCGATTGTCCGGCGGGCTGCTTCCCGCACCGCCGCGAACGCCTCCGGCAGGATTTCATCCAGAATTTCACGCTCGGCGGCCAGTTGCTCATCCTCATCCTCGATGCCCGCCACGTGCTCGCGGACGCGCTCGCGGAACGAATCCGTCAGCGCGTGCAGGTCTTCATCCGACATGGCCTGCATCTTCGGCTCAAGGGCGTTGACCTGCTCGACGATCGCCTTATAGCGTTCCAGTTCACGCTCGTAGGGATTTCCCGCCAGCGTATTCAGTAGGTTCTTAAACATCGCTTTTCACCGCAACTTCCCGCTTGGACTTCTCAAAAAAACCTGTCTATAGCATACCGCAGCAGGGCTATATCTGCACCGTCCGGGGGATTTTCGCCGCCCGTAAAAGCAGTGCGGGCTGCGCCGGGCAGCCCGCACTTTCGTAACTCCTGCGTGTAGAGGGAGCGATAACCCGCGCCTCCCGCTACTCCCACACCACGTGGATCACCGTGAACTTGCCGCCTTCTTCGCTGCGGCGGATATCCGGATCGTAGAAGACGGTGATCGGTGTGCCCTTCGGCAGAAAGCGCCGCGCAAAGCCGTACATCAACCCGTACATCAGGTCATCGGGGTAAGGCGTCCTGAAGATCATCTTAACGTGCCTCTCCCCGGCCTCCTCGGCCAACACTTCGCCCGCATCGCCGTTCCGGTGTCGCCGGGGGTATAGCTGAGGGTACAGAAGCAGGAACTCCTTCAGTGAGAGGGCCTCAACCTCCGGCGGAATAGGGCTGAGCCGGGCGGCGGATATCCCGACGCTGACCAGATCAAACAGACCGCTGCCCTGCTCGGAGATGTCGCTCAGAATGTCGAGCACATCCTGAAGAGGATACCAGCCGTCCGGATCAACATCATTCAGGCCATGCTTGTCCAGTATGGGCTTGATCATGTCGTAGCGGATATTCTCAAAGAGGGCGAGCACCGAGCGACCTATCAACTCGGTATCTGGATCGCACGTGTAGGCAGGCATCAGCAGACTCCTTGTCCGGTTGTCCTGTCTTTCTTTCGGGCGGAGAGCCGGAAGACAAAAGTCCGGCGCAGGGATAAGCGATGAATTGCAACCGGCCCCGAATCTAATAAAAGTGTAAGTAATTTTAACTATAATTTTCTGTATCGGGCGTGAAAATAATCCCAAAAAGTTATCACAAAAGAATAACAGGGGGCAGGCGCAGCGCCCCCTGTGCGCCCGGTGCAATCAATCGCTACTCGCCCACCACCTCGATGTGCCCCCCCTCGACCCGCCAGCGTGTGGCGGTCGCCAGCACCGCATCGGGTAACAGACCGGGCTCAGTCGTTGTCAGCACAACCTGCTCAGCCCCGTTAAGGCGCTCCAGCAGATAGGCGCGGCGGCGAGGATCGAGCTCGGCGGCGACCTCATCGAGCAGCAAGATCGGCCACTCGCCGGTGCGCTCGCGCATCCACGCCAACTCGGCCAGTTTGAGCGAAAGCACCGCCGTGCGGTTCTGCCCGCGTGAGCCATACAGCCCCAGGTCGCGCCCGTTAACCAGAAAGCGCATCTCGTCGCGCTGCGGTCCGATGGTCGTCATACCCCGCTCGATGTCCTCCGCCTGACGGGCCA
>DRKO01000426.1 GCA_011051745.1 Chloroflexota bacterium
AACGACCCGTGAGAAGTCTCTCTCACGGGTGTCGGCCGGGTGAAAATCATCACGAGTGACCCGCCCAGGACTCGAACCTGGAACCTACTGATTAAGAGTCAGCTGCTCTGCCAATTGAGCTAGCGGGCCAGTCAAATGCTATACTCAGCACGGACTACTCAGTATTATATCGTGCTCGTCTTATGCGTCAAACTGACTTTGAGAGTAATATCTATCACCGTGTGATCGAGCAAGGGAGCCTTTAACTTATGATCTCTGTGCAAGGTGTAGCGGAACGTATCCTCCAGAATGTCGAGCGTGTCATCATCGGGAAGCGGAGGGAAGTCACCCTCACGCTGATCGGTCTGCTGTGTCAGGGGCACGTCCTGATCGAGGATGTGCCCGGCGTGGGCAAGACAATGCTGGCGAAAGCGCTGGCCCGCTCAATCGGTGGCAACTTCAGCCGCATTCAGTTCACCCCCGACATGCTCCCCAGCGACGTGACGGGCGTCTCCGTCTTCAATCAGAAGACTCGTGAGTTCGAATTCCGGCCCGGCCCGATCATGGCCCAGATCGTGCTGGCAGACGAGATCAACCGCGCCACCCCCAAAACGCAATCCGCGCTGCTGGAGGCGATGGAGGAGCATCAGGTCACGGTGGACGGCACGACATATCAGCTTGCACACCCGTTTCTCGTTCTAGCCACCCAGAACCCCATCGAGTATGAGGGGACCTTCCCCCTGCCGGAAGCCCAGCTTGACCGGTTCTTGCTGCGCATCCGGCTGGGCTACCCGGCCAGAGCAGATGAGATCGCGATCCTCGACGCCCAGCAATACGAGCATCCCGTTAACCAGATCGGGCAGGTCGTCTCCATCGAGGAATTGCGAGAGGCACAGGAAGCGATCAAAAGTATCTATCTGGATAAGCAGGTGAAGCAGTACATCGTTGATCTGGTGGCAGCCACGCGCCAGCATGAGGACGTTTATCTGGGGGCCAGCCCCAGAGGCAGCCTGGCGCTCTACCGCACCGGTCAGGCGCGCGCCGCGCTGGCAGGGCGCGATCATGTGCTCCCCGATGATATCAAAGAGCTGGCCGAGGCGACGCTGGCCCACCGCATCATCATCAGCCCGGCAGCACGCATCAAAGACATCTCCGCCGAGGGGATCATCGCCGATGTGCTGAAACGGGTGGCCGTGCCGGGCGCGACCCTCGGAACGGGGCGTTAACGAGGTTCTATGTTCGATCGGCGACGTAACGCGGTCTATGCCGTCATTGTTCTCAGCCTGCTGGCTGGCCTGATCACGGGCCGGGCCTTCTTCTTCAACGTCGCTTACGCCTTCATCGGCCTGCTGGTATTCTCCTTCATCTGGGCCTGGAGCGGGGCAAACTGGCTGCGGCTCACCCGGCAGACACGTGCCCGGCGAGCTCAGGTGGGGCGTTATCTTGAGGAGCGTTTCACCGTCCACAACACCAGCCTGATCCCCAAGCTCTGGCTTGAGGTCTACGATCATTCCAGCCTGCCCGGCCACCGGGCCAGCCACGTGATCAGCAACCTGGGTCCGCGCCGAAAGGCCTCGTGGCTGGTGCGGACACTCTGTATCCGGCGCGGCGAATTCGTGCTGGGGCCGCTGCGCCTTGTCACCGGTGACCCGTTCGGGCTGTTCGAGATCGAGCGGCGCATCAACGCCACCTCACGGCTGGTCGTCTATCCGGCCACGTTCGAGATTGTGGATTTCGCTCTGCCGGTCGGGTTGCTGCCCGGCGGGGAAGCCATCCGCCGCCGGACACACTACGTGACCACCAACGCGGCGGGCGTGCGGGAGTATGCGCCCGGAGATAGCTTTAACCGCATCCACTGGCCGAGCACGGCCCGTAAGGATCGCTTGATCGTCAAGGAGTTTGAGCTTGACCCTCTGGCCGACATCTGGCTGGTGATGGACGCCGAAAAAAGTGTGCACGCCGGGAAGTACACCGCCGCCGACCGGGAGGCGGAGCGGTTTCCCTGGGAACTGGAGGAGACGGACATCCGTCTCCCACCGACCACAGAGGAGTACGCCGTCTCTATCGCGGCCTCGCTGGCCCGTTACTTCCTGCGGAAGGATCGCTCGGTTGGGTTCGCCACGCACGGGCAACGCCACGAGGTCATTCAGGTGGATCGGGGGCCTCGCCAGTTGACCAAAATACTGGAGACACTGGCCGTTATCCGGGCCAGAGGGACGGTCCCACTGGAGCATCTGCTAACGCTCGAGGGGGATCAGATGGCACGCGGGACAACGCTGGTGGTGATCACCCCGTCAACGCGCGAGGGGTGGGTGACGGCTGCCCACCGCCTGCGGCAGCGTGGAGTCCGTGTGATCGCTGTTCTGATTGACGCGGAGGGATTCGGGGGGCGGCCCGGCGCTCCGCGCATCGCCTCCCGCCTGCGGATGCTCGACATCCCGACCTATGTCGTGCATCAGGGGGATGACCCCGGTCTGGCGCTCAGCAGCACGCCCGCCTGAGAGCCAACCGACTGAAGGCCGGAGATGCAACTCCGGGCCGCCAACGTGCATCTAAACAAGAAAGCCGATCCCACTCAGCAGCAGAGCAGCCATGAGCACCATGACCGGCAGGGGATACCTGCCCTTCAAGCTGGAAATCAACGAGGATGTCTGCCGTCACTGCGGGCGTTGCCTGGCGGCGGAGGTCTGCCGGGGGAACGCCTTCCGAATGTTTGACCCGGAGGAAGGCGCGTTCATAGACATGAGCCGCTGCTGGGGATGCCTGAGTTGCATTGTGACGTGCCCGTTCGGGGCCGTCGTGAAGGTAGAATACGGCGGGTAGACCACAGGCAGGACGTTGTTTTAATTAAGGCGTAATCAGGGCATCTTTTTCCTCCTCTATGGGCACAGCCTGACATGCCCGCGGGGGGCAGAGAGGGACTTCCGTCCGGCGGCGATTGGATGCGCTGCCGGACGGCTGTTTGTTTCCTCGCAGGCTGTTATAATGGGGGTGTGATAATCGCTCCCACCGAGAGGATAGCAGCCGCGTGAGCCAACCAGTCCCACCAGAGGCAGATAATGAGACATACGCGCGGCAGCGTGCGGCCATGGTTCAGGAACAACTCATTCGCCGGGGGATCACCGATGAGCGTGTCCTGAAAGCCATGGGAACCGTCCCCCGCCATCTGTTTGTCCCGCCGCGCCTGCGCCATCTGGCTTATGACGACAGCCCGCTCCCCATCGGGGCCGGGCAGACCATCTCGCAGCCCTTCATGGTGGCCCTCATGACCCAGCTCCTGCGCCCCGCGCCGGATGATCGCGTGCTGGAGATCGGCGTCGGATCGGGTTACCAGACAGCGGTGCTGGCCGAACTGGTCAGGGAAGTGATCGGGCTGGAACGTATCCCCGAACTGGCGGAGCAGGCCCGGAAGAAACTTGAGGAGATGGGCTACCGGAACGTCACCATTCATGTGGCCGACGGGAGCGCGGGCTTCCCCGAAGCAGCCCCCTACGATGGTATTCTGGTCGCGGCGGCGGCCCCCCGCATCCCCGAAGCGTTGCTGGAACAACTGGCCGAAGGGGGACGGCTGGTCATTCCGGTGGGCGACGCCTACGATCAGATGCTTGAGCGGGCATGGCGACAGGGCGGCAGCATCCACATCGAGCGGCTGGTTCCGGTCCGTTTCGTCCCTCTGATCGGGCGGTTCGGGTTTCAGGAAAACGGGTAGGCAGTCTCGATCAGGAGATCGCTGGAGTCGGATTTATGTCTTTTGCGCGGAAACACCGGGGAACCATCTTTCTTCTGCTGGCGGGCACGCTGATCCTCGCGGCCTGCCAGAGAGCGGCGGCAGCCGACGATCTGCCGACAGCGGAGGCCACCGCCACCCCCCCGCCGACCCACACGCCCGCACCCACCGCCACCCCCCTCCCCACCGCCACCCCGACCAGCCTCCCCAGCCCGACGCCGACTCCTCTACCCCCGCGCATCATCGGGCCGGACAGCTACCCGGAGGGGATCAACCCGCTGACCGGCCTGCCGGTAGACGATCCCGCCGTGCTGGAGCGCCGCCCCCTGATCATCAAAATCTCAAACGCGCCACCGGTTGTGCGCCCCCAGAGCGGCCTCAGCTATGCCGATCTGGTCTTTGA
>DRKO01000427.1 GCA_011051745.1 Chloroflexota bacterium
AGCGGAAACCGCCATGATCGCGCCGGAGCCGTAGGTCATCAGTACATAGTCGGCCACCCAGATCGGGATACGCTCGATGTTGACAGGATTAATGGCATATGCGCCAGTGAAGACACCCGTCTTCTCGCGGTCGGCGGCCTCACGTTCAATGTCGCTGGTGCGGGCTGCCTGCTCGATGTAGGCCTCAACCTCTGCCCGGCGCTCGTCCGTCGTGATCTCCAGCACGAGCGGGTGCTCCGGGGCCATCACCATAAAGGTTGCACCCCATAGAGTATCGGGGCGGGTGGTGAAGACCGGAAGTTCATCGCCCCGCTCGGTCCTGAAGATCACTTCCGCGCCCTCGCTGCGCCCGATCCAGTTCTTCTGCATCGCGATCACGCGCTCCGGCCACTCAATTTTGCTGAAGTCCAGCAGTTCCTCGGCGTATTTTGTGATGCGGAAGAACCACTGCTCCAGATTCTTCTTGATCACCGGCGTGCCACAGCGTTCACAGACGCGGTCATCTCCTTTGACCTGCTCGCGGGCCAGAGTGGTGTTGCACTGGGGACAGAAATCAACCGGCGACATCTTCCGGTAGGCCAGCCCGTTGTGATAAAACTGGAGGAAGAACCACTGCGTCCAGCGGTAGTATTCGGGGTCGCTGGTGATCGCCTCGCGTTCCCAGTCAAACATCGCCCCCATGCTCCTGAGCTGCCGGCGCATCTTCTCGATGTTCGAGTAGGTCCACTTGCGGGGATGGATGCCACGCTGGATGGCTGCGTTCTCAGCCGGTAGACCGAAGGCATCAAACCCCATCGGGAAGAGCACATTGTAGCCGCGCATCCGCATATAGCGGGCCCGCGCATCGGAGGGGGCCATCGCGTACCAGTGGCCGATATGCAGATCGCCGGAGGGATAAGGCAGCATGGTCAGCGCGTAATATTTGACCCTGCTTGTATCTATGACCGAGCGATACAGCCCGTCTTCTTCCCACTTCTTCTGCCAGCGTGCCTCAATCTCCTGCGGATTATACGTTTCGTTCATTGCACTCACCTTTGTTCAACGGTTTGAGGGATCAGCCCTGACTCAGATACTCCTCACGCGGCGGGGTGAAGGTCTCAACAAGGATGGTATCCTTCAGGAAGGTCGCCCCGTGCTCGGTATCACCGGGAATCCCGTAACTGTCCCCCGGCTTGCAGTGGAACACCTCGCCTTCAACGGCCAGTTCGACCTCGCCATTGATCACGTAGCCTACCTGATGATGCGGGTGACGATGGAGCGGAACGTGTGCCCCTGCCGCGCCCCGAATCTCTATCAGCATCAGGTCACCAGTAAGGCCGAGCGTGCGCCGGACCACGCCGGGGAACATCTCAACGGCTTCAGCATCCTCCCAGTGTACGATATGTGCTTCACTCATCAGAGCGTTGATCCTCCTTACGAGAACGTGGTCGTGAATTCATGATCGCTCCCTGCGAGTTTCCCGGCAGGGAAACAAAAAGACCCCTCGCCAGCCAGGGACGAAGGGGACTCCGCGGTACCACCCTGCTTGGCGGACTCAGCCCTGAGAAACGGCTGACCGCCCGCTCTTGGCGCGTAACGTGCGCGACCCGGCAACCGCTAGTGGGAAAGGCGTTTTCCGTTCACGGCTGCGGCTCCCGGACGAGGTGGGCCACCTGTGCTCGTTGGGGGCACGGGCGTTTCCGCTGCTGGCGGAAACACAAGGCCGGGCTCGCACTCTCCCCGGCTCGCTGCAACGATGGCTTATCACTTCCGTTCGTCGCCGGTCACATATGCGTTTCTCAAAATTGTAACGGCCTTCAGAGGGCGTGTCAATTTCACGCGGGAGAGACAGAGAAGCCCCGCAGGCGATCTGCGGGGCTTCCTCCTCGCGGTGAATTTTGAGAAAGGGAGCGCAGTCCCGGCGATTACGGCGACAGGAAGTCGCGCAGGATACTGGCGTAGTGAGGCTGACGCAGTCGCTGGAGGGCATGACGCTCGATCTGGCGGATGCGCTCACGGGAGAGCCCCATGGCTGCCCCAACCTGCTCCAGCGTCTTCGGAACGCCGTTGTCCAGGCCGAAACGGAGACGCAGAATCTGAGCCTCACGCGGCATCAGTTCATTGAGGATGCGCTCGATCGTCTCTGAGAGCATGATGCCCTGCATCTCCTCGTCCGGGCTGGGCGACTGGTCATCTTCGATGAAGTCGCCAAACTCGCTATCGTCGCCCACCGGCGTTTCCAGCGCGATGGTCTGGGGAGTCGCTTCCAGCGTCTCGCGGATCTGCTCCGGTGGCAACGCCAGACGCTCCCCCAGTTCCTCATCGGTCGGTTCGCGCCCTAACTCCTGCCCCAGAATTTCGTTAGCGGCGTTGATTCGCCTCAACTGGTCAGAGAGGTGCAATGGCAGGCGAATGGCACGGGACTTCTGGGAAAGCGCCCTGGTGATCGTCTGCCGGATCCACCAGCTCGCATAGGTGCTGAAGCGATTCCCCCGCCTGTAGTCGAACTTGTCCACTGCGATCATGAGCCCGATGTTGCCTTCCTGGATCAGGTCCGACATCGGCAGGCCCTGATTGCGGTAACGCTTGGCGATGCTGACCACCAGCCGCGTGTTGGCGCGGCTCAGGTGCTCACGGGCAGCCTGCCCATCCGCCACGATCTCTTCAAGAGCCTTTCTCTGCTCTGGAGAAAGGTCGGGGTTTTCCTCCAGGGCGCGGCTGGCCTCCACGCCACGCTCGATGCGCTTCGCCAGCGCAACCTCCTGCTCCGCCGTCAGCAGAGGTTCGCTTGCCATCTGGCGGAAATACAGGCTGACGGTATCATCCGCCGGGACGTGATCAATGTCCTCAGGGATGACCTCTGGCTCCTCGAATTCGTACTCTTCCTCGTCGTACTCTGACAAGATAGCTAATGCTTCCATCACCTTCACTTCCTTCAGGCACCTGCCATCCCGGCCTCGGTTGTCCATATTTTGTACAGATATTGCACACTAATGATAAAACGCCTCGGATGTCCTGTCAAGAGTGACGTGACATCTATAGCCAGTTTCGGAGGCCCGATACCTGCTACCAATAATACGCCTCTACTGACCAACAGGTTGCATCAGGGTCGCCACTTTCACATTGCCTCCTGTGTTGTTCGCCGGGGCACACTCAGGCACAGTGATCCCTATATTATCATAGATTATTATCATATAAATAATCTTACCTGCAAATAAGAGGGACATTAGAATCACGTTACAGATTACGATCAACAGGGGGTTCAGGGAAAAAGGCGGCGGACGAAGCGCCTGATCAGGATCATCAGTACGGGGAGCAGGGCCAGACCAAGCGCCAGCGAGGCAAAGAAATACAGGTAGCGGGGGTCGCTTTCAAGAAGAGGAGAGAGCAGGGGGATATTCTGCCACCCCTGCGGCAGGACAGGAACCGGGATCAGATCGGGGAGATAAGCCAGTAGCTCCCCCGAACGAGCCATCCCCACCAGATCGGGAGACAGGTTCCACAGCAACAGCACCACGCCCGCAAGGATCCATAGCCAGCCCCAGCAACCGCCGCCCCGGTATCCTCTCCGGCGGGCAGCACGCTGCCGCCGGGGTGGCCGGGCAGTGTGGACGGCGGGCGGCGGTTCCGGTATGTTCGCGCCTACCGGAGGCGCTTCCTCAGGTCGGGCCGGAGGGGGAGCCGGAATCACGAGGGGGCGGGACTCCCGCTCCGTCTCAAGGGCCTTCAGACGGAGCAGATACGCCTGATGAGAACCGCAGTGTGAGCATACGCTTGTGTAAACAGGCGATTCGCAGCGCAGGCATCGGCTCGGCAGCCCTGCGCCGCAGGAGAGGCAGAAGTTGCACAGCCCGTCGTTCCAGTCTCCGCAGGAAGGACACTCCCAGCCAACTGGCAGCAGGCTGAGCCCGGCGCGATCAGGATATCCGATCGTCCCACAGTGGGGGCAACGCGTCCGGGGGAAAAGGAAGGACACCCGGAACGTCTCGCCGCAGTGGACGCACAGTAAGGATGAGGGAGCGCCTGTCTCGTCGTCCATGTTACCAGTCCCGACTTGTGCCATCTTCACCTGCTTGAGTATAACTTAAACGGCTCATTTGTAACCCCCAAGAATGCGGGGCCCTGCGAGGAGAAGTCCACATGAAGATCTTACGTGCCAACATCGAAACCGGCGAAATCCAGTACTCAGAAGTTCCCGAACACTGGCGGCGGACAGGGGGGAGGGGGCTGGTGGCCCGCTTCCTGCTGGACGAAGTACCGCCCCTGTGTGACCCTCTCGGCCCGCACAACAAGCTGATCTGGACACCGGGGCTGCTGGTCGGCCACATGCTATCGAGCGTGGATCGGATATCCGTCGGCGGCAAAAGCCCCCTTACCGGTGGGGCCAAAGAAGCGAACGCCGGTGGGACAACAGGATTACTGATGGCCTGGCTGGAACTGCACGCCCTGATCATCGAGGGGGGAGCGCCAGCCGATGGCCGCTGGAGGGTTCTCTACGTCGGGCAGGATGGCGCGCGATTCGAGCCAGCCGACGATCTGGCCGGGCTGGGCCTCTCCGAGACTGCCCGGAAGTTGATCGCACGTTACCACGACAAGATCGGTGTCTCGGCTATCGGGCCGGGGGGCGAGATGCTGTACCGCTCGGCAGGGATCACCCATCTTGACAAAGATCGCAACCTGACGCGCATCTCAGCCCGTGGAGGGCTGGGCGCTGTGATGGGCTCAAAGCGGCTGAAGGCGATTGTTTTTGACAGGCCCCCCAGCAACCGGCCTCCGGTGGCCGACCCGGAGCTGTTTCAGGCCGCCTCCCGCCGCTACATACAGGTCCTTCAGGAGCACCCACAGACCAGCGAGGTCTACACCTTCTATGGCACGGCAGCGATGGTCAACCTGTGCAACACGCTGGGGGGGCTCCCCACGCGCAACTTCTCCGCCGGGAGCTTTGAGGGGGCGGAGCGCATTAGCGGGGACGCGATCCATGATCTGAACAGCACGCGGGGTGGGGATATCTCTCACGCCTGCATGCCCGGCTGCATCATCCGCTGCTCAAACGTCTACGTGGGGCCGGACGGGGAGCCGATCGTCAGCCCACTGGAATATGAGACCATCGGCCTGATGGGCTCAAACCTCGGAATTGATGATCCGGACGTTATCGCCCGCCTGAACGCCGTTGCCAACGAATTAGGCGTGGACACCATCGAGATAGGGGCAGCGCTCGGTGTGGCTGCCGAGGCAGGCCTGATGGAGTTCGGCGACGGGGAGCGGGCACTGGAGTTGATAGACGAGGTGCGCCGGGGGACTCCACTGGGGCGGATCATTGGCAACGGCGCGGTGATAACCGGCAAAGTGCTGGGCGTGAGCCGTGTCCCGGCAGTGAAGGGGCAGGCGATCTCGGCCTACGATCCGCGTGCCATCAAGGGAACAGGCGTGACGTATGCCACCTCGCCACAGGGAGCCGATCACACCTCCGGCCTGACCATCCGGGCCAAAGTAGACCACACCGATCCGGAGGGACAGGTCGAACTCTCGCGGGGCGCTCAGTACCGGATGGCCGGGTATGACACGCTGGGAGCCTGCATCTTCGGCGGGTTCGGGATGGATAAGACACTGGTACGCGACCTGATCAACGGGCGCTACGGCTGGGGAGTTGACGAGAATTACCTGACCGATCTGGGGCGCGAAACCATCCTGCTGGAGCGCGAATTCAACCGCCGGGCGGGGTTCACCTCAGCGGACGACCGGCTGCCCGAATGGATGACGCAGGAGAAACTCCCGCCCGTCAACACGGCGTTTGACGTGCCCGCCGAGGAACTGGACGCCATTTTTGAGGAGTGAGGCGGCTCAGAAGGCCCGGTACACCCACCGCCCACCGACCATCGTCGCCAGCACCGGCGTCTGTGCGATGCTCATCGGGTCGCAGGCATAAATATCCTGTCCCAGAACGACCAGATCGGCCAGAAAGCCAGGGGCCAGCCGTCCCAGCCGATCTTCCATCCCGGCGGCATAGGCGGGGCCGAGAGTGAAGCCGCGTACAGCCTCATCAACGCTCAGACGCCCGCGAGGGCCAGAACGCCATCCGTCGGGGCCGGGGGAGCCATCCGGACGGCGGCGGGTTACAGCCGCCTGAATATTGGGCAGGGGCTCGATAGCCTCAATCGGGGCGTCGCTCCCCAGCGCCAGCACGGCGCCCGCCTCAAGCTGCAACCGCCAGTTGTAAGCATAGTCGCAGCGCTCGCCCCAGTATGCCTCGGCCATGTCCATATCCGAGATGGCGTGGTTGGGTTGCATAGACGCGATCACGCCCAGCCTGCCCAGCCGGTGAGCATCGTCTGGATGGATAAGCTGGACGTGCTCAATACGGTGACGCATCTGTGAGGGGCGTACTCCGCGCGCGGCCTCCTCACGGCGGACGGCCTCGTAAACGTTCAATACGTGATGAACGGCCCGATCGCCAATAGCGTGAATCGCGGAGGGCAGCCCGGCGGCGCTGGCCCGGCTGACAGCCTCCATCATCTCCTCCGGATCGGTCACACAGATGCCGTAATTCTCCGGCTCGCCCCTGTAAGGCTCGATCATCCAGGCCGTGCGTGGGCCGAGCGCCCCATCGGCAAAGGTCTTGACCCCGCCGATGCGCAAGAAATCATCTCCGAACCCCCAGCGTAAGCCGAGCGCAATAGCGTGATCCAGCAACTCGACGGGGATATTCTTAACGATGCGGAGGGTCAGTTCCCCCCGTGACCTGAGAAGCTGGTATGCGCGGAAGGCAAGGGCCCCATCGAAATCATGCACACCCGTTAACCCGCCCCGGTGGGCGCGGGCTATGGCCTCCTTCACCTGTCCGGCCACCTGCTCAGGGGTTGGCTCAGGAATGATGGCACTGACCATCTCCATTGCCGACTCGAACAGCACGCCAGTGGGAGCCCCGGACTCGTCGCGTCCGATCCTGCCGCCGGGTGGATCGTCCGTCTCCGCGGTCACATGCGCCAGCCGGAGCGCATACGAGTTCACCCAGGCTGCATGTCCGGATCGGGCGCTGAGGTAAACCGGATGGTCGGGAACCCGGCTGTCCAGTTGAGCAGCGGTTGGGAACGCCCCGCCCGGCCAGCGCGTTTGATCCCAGCCACGCCCCCGTATCCACTGGCCGGGTTCGGTGCGGGCGGCCCGCTCCGCAACGCGCTCGACGGCCTCCACCGCCGAGGCTGCACCGGTCAGATCTACGGTGTGGAGAAAATCGGCATACCATGAGAGGTGAACATGGGCATCTACCAAGCCGGGGATGACCGGCTTCCCATCCAGATTAACCGCCTCCCCGCCGGGTCTGAGCAGATCACGCATTGCGGCATCCTCGCCCAGCGCCACGACCCGCCCATCCCGGATCGCCAGCGCGGAGACGCGCGGGTGATCCCCTGCCTGAGTGTGTATAAGCCCGTTGTAGAGCACCGTATCAGCGTGCATTCCGCTTCCTTATGAAATCACCTCTGGCCCCGGCTCTCCGAGAGGGCCTCTTCAATCTCTGCATCGCCGGGGATGCTATCGGGCCCTTCCCTCGTGACCGAGTAACTGGCGAGTCTGGTCGCGAAGCGGGCCGCGCCCAGTGGATCGCCGGTCGCCCTGAGGCGGACGAAGAAAGCCGCCGCGAAAATATCACCGGCCCCCGTTGGGTCGCGTTCCACAACACGGGGGGCAGGTACAGTGTGAGGGTCTCCTCTCAGGTAGAGGGTGCACCCCTCCGCCCCCCGTGTCACGACCATTACACGGGCCTGACGAGCGTACCGGCGCAACAGACCCTCATCCCCGCCGACATCCTCAATGCTCAGGACGACCGCCATCGCCAGGCGGAGCACCTGTTCAGCGTCCCGCCAGGGGCGAAACGAAACCCTCCCCTCCACATCCCAGCGACGCATCCAGCCCTGAGGCGTCACGCCGACCATTGAGGCCGGAAACTGTCCGGCAAGGGCAGGGTCTACCTCATCAGCCACCGGGGCCAGATGAACGATGCCCGCCGAACGCCACTCAGGCGGCACATGTGAGAAACGAAGGGGCGTTGCCCGCCCCAGCAGCATCTGCACCCGTCCATCCGGGGTATAGATGTTCTTAAACGTTGTGGGGCGGGAGGCCGGGACGCGGATCAGGGGGAGGCCATCCAGAGGATGAAGCAGGGGTATCATGTCGTCCGGGGCGCTGGTCAGAATGCCAACCCTCTGGCCGAGAGCTCTGGCCGTCAGAGCGCTGAACGAGACCGTCCCCCCAAGACGTGGGCCTTCCGGTGTCAGGTCTTTGCAGACATGGCCGATCAGAAGGTAATCAATTTCGCCCATCGGTTGCCGGTGAACCCGCGGGCCGCCTGGCCAAGCGTAAAAAGGGGCATAAACGCCCCATCATTCCGAAATGAGCAGCCGGTTCCCTAATGCTCCGAGCGGCGAAGCGGGATGATTGTCACCCGGCGGTGCTCCCCCTCGCCGACGCTCTCTGTCGTGACGGTCTCATCATCCCGCAGGGCAATGTGGATGATGCGCCGTTCGTTGGGGGGCATCGGCTCCAGTGTCACCGTGCGTCCGCGACGGCGGGCTTCGGCTGCCATCTGCTGGGCCAGACGGCGCAGAGAGACTTCGCGGCGGCTCTTGTAGCCCTCGACATCCACCACGATATTGGCGCGGCGCTCCAGCCTGCGGCTGGTGATCAGGCGGGTCAGGTATTGCAGGGCGCTCAGCGTTTCTCCCCGCCGCCCGATGAGGATGCCCAGGTCCGGCCCCTGAATATCGAGTACCCAGGGAGCTATCTCCTCAGGAGAGGCCGGTTCAGCCCGGTAGACATAGATGGTAGCCTCAACGCGCATACGCTCAAGGAGATCAGCCAGCACTTCGTGGGCGACCTCCGCTTCCTCGGCAGTATCTTCCTCGCTTTCGGCAGGTGCGGGGTGAGGGGCTCGTAGAGGAATAAGGCGCACGACCGCCTCACGCGCCCCGATTCCGGCCAGGCCGCCCCGGCCTTCCTCGATGATCTCGACAATCACATCATTTCGCGTCAGCCCAAGCTGAGAGAGACCTTTTTCTATGGCTTCCTCAGGCGTTGAGCCTGTTACATCAATGGCTTGGGGAAGACCGTTTTCACTCATTGTGTGACCTCGTCCTTTGGTTAGCAGGCGGCTGACGGGCTGATCTCGCGAACCTCTGCGATCCTCTACCTTACTTCCTGTCTCTTCTCCCCGATCTACTCTTCGGGTCCGGTTCTGCCTGCGGAAGCCCCAGGAAGCCGGAGAGGCTGAAGCTCCCATCCTCCGTGCCAAAGAGATTCTTCAGACTGGCACGTCCCAGCAGGACGTACTGGAGCGTCCCGATGATGTTGGAAAGGATCCAGTAGATGGAGAGGCCAGACGGGAAGGTGAGCGAGATATAACCGATGAAGAGGGGCATAGTTAGCTGCATGGTTCGGCTCATGGTGGCCTGTTGCGGATCGGTGCTGGGCGGGGTGAGCAGCTTCTGCTGGAGGAAGGTCGTCACCACCACCAGGATAGGGAGGACCGGCAATGGGTCCGGCGCAGCCAGGTCAAGCCATAGAAAGCGGCTGTCAAGCGGGATCAGAGCCGTAGCGTTGGGAAGCCAGCTTAAAGCAGCGGGAAGCGGGTTGTAGAGGTGCTGCGAAAGCTCAAGCAACTGGACGGGCGAAGCCGCCAGCGAGCGGGTGATGGCCTGATACAGCCCGATCAGGATAGGGAACTGAATCACCGAGGGCAAACACCCCCCCAGCGGGTTGACCCCCTTCTCACGATACAACTCCATCGTTTTGCGCTGCAAAGTCTCAGGGTCGTTCTTGTGCTTCTCCTGCAGCTTCTTAAGCTGGGGCTGTATCTCCTGCATGGCCGCCATGGATTTCTGCTGCTGCCAGGTCAGGGGAAAGATGATGAGGCGAACCAGAAACGTAAAGACCAGGATCGCCAGCACATAGTTGTGCCCCAGCAACCCGTAAAGCCAGATCAAAATATTGACCATCGGGTCGAGAATTAACAGATTCCACATGCTCAGGTCACTCGCTTCCCACTCGGATTTCGAATCTCAGTCGGTTGGTGGCTCAAACGTCCAGCGCTCCAGCAGGGTCTCCCGGTCAAATGCGTAAAGGAGGCTCTCCCCCTGATGAACCCCTACCAGAACCACGTCATCATACAGAACCGGTGGGGCATAGACTGGAACGGGCCGAATGCTGACACCTGTGGGGATAACGAGAAAGCGGGTGGTAAACTCCGCTTTGACGCTCACAGGAGGGGCGACCGGTGTACCATCCTCAATGCTTAACATGTAAAGGTTTGAATCGCCAGAGGTGACATACGCGACGCGCGTTCCATCGGACAGCGTGCCAAGCGCCGGTGTGCCCACGATCGGGCCATCCGTGTCGAATGTCCATACCGACTCGCCGGTCTCTCGATCCAGCGCGAAGACAAGGCCGTCCAGGTCGCCGCCAACCAGCAAATTGTTTTCTTCGTCAATGGCCGGGCTGCTCCACACCCAGTTAGTCGTCTGGAAGGTCCAGAGCACTTCCTGGGTTCCGGCATCCAGCGCATATACGTGGTTGTTGAAGCTTCCAAAATAGAGAACTCCCTCATACAGCGTGGGCGTGCCGACCAGGGCCCCCATGATGGGCTCGCGATCTTCCTCCCCCGGCGCGGGGAATTGCCAGCGAAGATCGCCGGTCCGGGCATCCAGCGCGTAGAGGTGACGGTCAAGCGAGGTGACGTAGACCGTATCCCCGATCAGCAGAGGTGTTGACCAGATATCACGCCTGGCGGCGAAGGACCAGACCTCCTCCCCCGTTTCACGGTCGAGGGCGTAGAAGGTCCCGTCAACCGCGCCGGCGTACACGTATTCCTCGCCGATGACCGCCCCACCGATGAAACGGGCCCGCCCGCTTTGGAAAGACCAGACCTCCCGACCGGTCTCACGGTCGAGGGCGAAGAGCATGTTTGTATAGTCGCCCACAACCACCAGATCGTCATCTACTGCCGGAGGGGCATAAAAAGCCTGGCCGCGCTGAGGCTCCTCAGGGAACGACCAGATCGGGTTGGTTGTCGCGAGGTCAACGGCATAGACCTGGGGGCCAAAGGCGATGTAAACCACGTCGTCGGCCACTGTGAAGCCCGGCCAACTGGAACCTGTAAGCACGGCACGCGAGGACGAGCCGCAGCCTGCTAACAGCGTTCCCAGAACGAGCAATACAGCGCCCAGAAGCCAGATTCTCAGCTTGCTTGTTCTCAAAAATGAAACTCCTCAGGGACAGGGTCGTAGCCACCAGGGTTAAAGGGGTGACAGCGTGACACCCGCTTGATGCCCAGCCACCCCCCTTTTAAGAAACCAAACCGGTTGATCGCCTCGTAAGTATACTGCGAGCAGGAAGGCGAGAAGCGACAGGACGGAGGAAGGACACGTGAGAGCGTCAACTGGTATAGACGGATGAGCGCCATTGCAAGGTACTTCATGATGGACAAACTTCTTAAAGACTATTCCAGCAGATGGGCCCGCCTGAACAACTCCCCGACTGCCTCTTCAAGCTCCTGATAAGTGGCGTCGCCCGCCGCCGGGTGAGCGACGATCACGACATCATATCCGCCTGCCAGCCGGGGTAACCACCGCCGCACAGCGGCCCGCAAACGCCGCTTAACGCGGTTGCGTTTTACTGCTTTACCAATCCGTCGGCTGACAACGAAGCCAAACCGGCTATGAGATCGAGCGTTGGGCAGAGCGTTCAACGTCAGAAGGTGATGCCGCCAACGCCGACCTTTTCGCCTGACATTCTCGAAATCCTGCGGACGCTTGAGGCGGTGGTGGTGGGCAAGCATCTACCGGTCTGGAAAGCCTGCCGGACGGCTAGGCTTTCCAGTTAACTTTCTTCACGTGATTGGACGTAACGGTGAGCCGCTTACGTCCCTTGGCCCGGCGCGCTTTCAGCACAGCACGACCGCCCCGCGTCTTCATCCGACGACGGAAACCATGTACGCGCGCGCGACGGCGCTTTTTGGGCTGGTAAGTACGCTTCGGCATAACGACTTATCCTCTTTCCATTCACAAATGATCCGCCCCGTTGTATCGGGGCGGTATTTTCCTTAGACCTTTGTGAGCAGGCAACATTATAACGCACGCCCAGAGGTCGGTCAAAGCCTCGCACACATTGCCCGGAGCCCCGTCCCGGGCGTCGAGGCAGGGGGCAGGGGGCGATCTGGAGAGAGAAGCTGGAGCGGCGCACGTTTGTCTGCTAAACTCCAGAAGCCTCGCCATGGGCCTGCAAAAGGAGAAGAGAACATGAACCAGCTTGTGTGGGATAGTCTGGAGTCGCCATTCGGGCCGGTCTACGTGGCCCTCGGTGAAGAGGGTGTATGCAGGGTAAGCCTCGGAGGAGACACAGAAACGTTCCTGAGCCAGTTTAACTCGTCTGCACGGCCCAGACGCGATCCGACCGCGCTGGCCCCCGTCACAGCCCAGCTCAGAGAATATTTCAGCGGGGGTCGCGTCAGGTTCGATCTACCCCTTGATCTGAGCAGCGTGACTCCTTTCC
>DRKO01000428.1 GCA_011051745.1 Chloroflexota bacterium
GACTCCGGCCCCGAAAACGAGCGAAAGCAGGCGCAGCGCGGTCAGGCCCCCGCCGCTCAGCCGGTAGACCGGCAGGGCGGCCAGATAGTAAAGCGGCGGCTGGTGATCCTCGTACTCGATGGCCGAGAGATCGGCCTCCTCCGGGAACTGCGCCGCCTTCAGCTCCTCCAGATACTCCGCGTCCCAGTCGCCCGGCGCGATGATCGGGCAGCATCCCTCCGTCGCCACCTGAGCGATGTAGTTGTAGTGGGCCGGTTCGTCGGGGGCCTGCCAGGGCGGCGTGTAGATCGCGTACAGAGCGCCGATGCCGAAGAATACGATGACGATCAGAGCCAGCAATACGTACAGAAAACGGTCTTCTCTCATCGCTTTCAATTATTCGATTCGCCGGTCGGCCAGTCTGGCCTTTACGAACACCCAGGGTGCGCCAAACCCTGCCCACAGGCCGATCAGGCCGTAGCGAACCAGACGGAAAATCAGGGCCGGTTCCAGCCCGCCGAACAGCGCTCCCAGCCCGAAGCGCAGGATCATGACGCCGATCATCCCGATCAGGAACCGCAGAAGGCGTTTCCACAGTCTGCCGCGCGCATCGAAGCGCACGCTTCGCACCTCCAGCGCGAAGCCGATCCCCATCCCCAGAAACGCGCCCGCCGGTGTCACCGCTCCGGCCAGCCCGTCCGGCGAGGTGACGGGGATCAGGCCGGGGTGGATGATCAGCATCAGGGCCGTGACGACAACCACCAGCCCGATCTGAACCCACAGACCCCGATCCTCAAGCCACGCGCCCAGCTTCGGCAGCGACCATGCATAGACCGCCACCGAGGCCAGCCCGATCAGCAGCCCGCCGATCACGTCCTGCGGGAAGTGAACGCCCAGCGCCATCCGTGAGAGGGCCATCAGCAGCAGGTAGAGGGCGATCAGGAGCGTGGCCCACCGGCGCCGGACTTCAAGAGCGATCCCGCCCCACAGGGCGGTTGAGAGGTGCGCGTGTCCGCTGGGGAGGCCGTAGCTCGTCTCGGTAACGACGTTGCGCACCTCAGGCGAGACCTGAAAAGGCCGGGGGCGTTTCCACCACGCCTTGAGCCAGGCGTTGCTCCAGGCCGCGATCATGAAGAACAGGCTTAACTGGCGGCCCAGCCGCGCGTCTATACACCAGTAGATCAGGGGGAGCAGGATCAGGTAAAAATCCTCGCTGCCCGCAAAGTGGAAAAACAGGCCAAGCGTCTCGATCAGCGGCGTTCGCCATGACTGGAACCAGAGGATAACGTCCAGCCCCCAGCCTAACTCGATCTGTCCCATTGTGCCTCTCTCCAGAGCAGAGCGGTATACGCAGTCAATCCCCCGGCGTGGGGGAGGCTTCCAGCGAGTCGCGGGCGGGCATCTGTAACGAGCGCACCACGAACCACAGCCCGATCATCAGCGGGAGGCCAGCCAGACCGGCGACGAACGGGAGATCATGCGATGGGGTCAGGTCATAGAGGCTTCCGGCAGCCTGCGCCGCGATAGCCAGAGACACGGAGAAGAGCGACTCGAACATCCCGAACGCCAGCCCCTGATTGCTCTCCCCGACGGCCCGCGCCACGCCAGCCGTCGCCAGAGCCCGCGTCGTGAAGAACCCTCCCAGCCCAAAGAAAGCGATTGCCACGCCGGCCCATGAGGTGCTCCCCAGCATAACGAGCAGCGACAGCCAGAACAGGAGCAGGATCGCCGGGTAATTCCAGCGCGGGCTGGCGCGGCCCGATAGCAGGTTGAGAACCACCGTGCCGAGCGAGAAGATCGAAAGCAGCAGCCCGATGGTCGAAAGCGAGAAGCCGCGCACATCCCGCAGGAAATTGGGAGCCAGCGCGAGGCCAAGCTGCATGATCAGGGCCGTTGCCGCATAGTAGAGAACAAGCCGGAGATAGGCCCCGTTGCGAAGCAGATCGCCGGGGCGCAACTCGTGGGCGGCAACTCGTGGCCTGACGCTGCGGGTCATGAGCACGGTCAGGGTGGAGACGGCAAAGAGGGCGGTTCCCAGCCACAGGTTGGTGCGGATTCCATAGCTATCGGCGATCAGGCCGCCCAGCGCCGGGGAGATGATCAGCCCCGCCGGGTAGGCGGCGTAGATGGCGGTCAGCGTGCGGTTGGCGATGCCGGGCAGGTCCCGGTTAGGGAGGGAGAGCAGGGCGTAGGTGCTGATGGCCGGGATCGCGAAGGCCGAAAGGGAATAGATCACGATGCCGGGGAGCGCCAGTTGCCAGCTCGTTGCCAGCGCCATCCCGGCTGGCCCGATGAAGCCGACCATCCACGAGAGCACCATCACCCGGTGCGGACCGAAGCGGTCGGCTGCGTACCCCGCCGGTAGAGGGAGCAGGGCGCGGGCGATGCTCTCGATCGCCAGCACTGTGCCGACCTGAGCGGGCGTGGCCCCCAGTTCGACCAGATAAAGCTGCCGCAGGTTGTACCACAGCCCTTCACCCAGCGCCCAGATGAAGAGCGCGGCCATGATCAACCGGTTGTCGCGCCCCAGCTCTTTGAACATCAGCGGTGTTCCTCGACGAAATCGGTAATGGCTTTGAAGACGATGTCGCGTTCGACGTGCTCGGTGACGACGTGGTCGCTTTTCTCCAGAACGAGTTTGCGCTTCTGCGGGCTGCCGAGGGCCTCGTAGTGGCGTTGCAGGTCTCCAAACGGAACGGTCTGGTCGGCCTGCGAATGGATCAGCAGGGCCGGAGCGGTGACGCGGGGCAGGGTGGCCCGCATCTCCGCCAGCATCCGGCATAGCTGGCGACCGGCCCGCAGCGGCCAGACGGAGTAGGTGGGGTGGCCGAGCGGCTCCTCGCCGCGTTCGCGTTGCACCGCCATGATGTACTGCTGGAAGGGGTTCTCTTCCGGCGGCGGGTAGCCTTTGGGCATGGTCGCCATGACAAGCCCCAGCAACGGAACGACGACGCTCATCACCCCCTGACAGTTGCTCAACTGGTAGGGGGCTGACATCGCCACCACGCCGGCGACCGGCTCCCATCCGGCCAGCAGGAGGCTCAGCGCCCCGCCCATAGACAGGCCCATCACGAAAACCTTCTCGCACTGCGAGCGGAGCATCTCATATCCGGCCAGCGCCGAGATATACCACTCGCGCCAGGTGGCGCGGTTCAGGTCGGCGGGGGTGCTCCCGTGCCCGGCCAGCCTCGGCCCGTGAACGGTGTACCCCTGATGGTTGAGGTGCTCTCCCAGCCAGCGCATCTCAAAGGGCGTGCCGGTGAAGCCGTGAATCAGCAGGCAGCCGATCTCGTTGCCGGGGAAGAAGAACGGCTCGCTACCGGGCAGGAGTTTGATCGGTTCCATGCCGCGCAGTGTACCACGAGGCGGGGGGAAAGTCTACCGCGCTCCGCCTCTGGCGGCAGAAAGGCAAATTGTTAAGGAACCGTAATCGTTAGGTATCGCCGACAGGATAACTGTTGTGCTATGGTTAAGGGAGGGGATGAGGGAGCGTGCCGGAAGGCAGGCTCTTAGAGGGATCTTCTGGGCAGGAGCGGCGGACTCAGCACCTTGCCTCTTTATCCGCACACATCCATCTCCAGCGGGTCCGTTCCGGGGCGTAAACCTCTGAGAAGGTCCACCTGAAACGAATTAAAGAGATCGAGGCCGGAGAATATCTCACCGCGCTTATCTAAGACCACCGGCTGGGGTTCATTCAGGCAGTAGACGATGTCCGGTACAGAAAAATCAAGAGAAGAGCTTCTTCGTGAAGTGGAAAGCCTGAAAGCCCGACTGGCCGAACTGGAACGGACGGAGCAGGAGCACCTTCAGGCAGAAGGCGCTCTGCAGGCGAGCGAGATACGCTTCCACTCCGTGATGCAGACCGCCCGTGACGCCATCGTCATGGCCGATATTCGGGGGAACATCACCTTCTGGAACCAGATGGCGGAAACCATCTTCGGGTATTCGGCTGGCGAAGCGCTCGGAAAGCCGCTTACCATCCTGATCCCCGACCGATTCCATGAGGCGTACCGGGAAGCCCTGGAGGGCTTTGTCGCTACGGGCCGCCCGAGCGCGATAGGGCGGATGGTCGAGACGGTTGGGCGGCGGAAAGACGGCAGCGAGTTCCCCGCCATTGTCTCGCTGTCCGCCTGGCAGGCCAACGGCGAGGTGTTCTTCACCGCCATCATCCGTGATGCCACAGAGCGCAGGAAGATGGAACAGGCGCTGTCCTATGAGCGCGACCTGCTGGCGATACTCATGGACAGCATCCCGGACGGCATCTACTTCAAAGACACCGAGAGCCGCTTCACGCGGATCAACAGGGCACAGGCCGCTCTGCTGGGCATCGCTTCGCCGGAGGAAGCGATCGGCAGGACGGACTTTGACTTCTTCGCGCCCGAATTCGCCAGTGAGGCCTACGAAGATGAGCAGGAGATCATCCGCTCCGGTCGCCCGCTGATCGGGAAGGTCGAAGAACTCAGAAGGATGGACGGGGAATCCCTCTGGATATCGGCGACCAAAGTTCCCTTCAGGAACGAGGCGGGCGAGATCATCGGCATTGTTGGGATATCCAGAGACATCACCGCCCTGAAGCGAGCGGAGGAGAGACTCCGCGAAAGTGAAGCCCGCTTCCGCATCATCGCCGAGAGCTCTCTGGTCGGCGTCTACATCGTTCAGGATGAGGTGCTGCTTTATATAAACCCGGCTCTGGCGCAGATGTTCGGTTACCGGCCTGAGGAGATCATAGAGCGTCTGGGGCCGCTGGACCTCGTCCACCCCGACGATCGCGACCTGGTGAGGAGAAATATCCGGCGGCGCATCGAAGGGGAAATCAGGGAGATACGCTACACCTTCCGGGGGCTTCACAGGAACGGGGGAACCATCTACTGCGAGGTGCTGGGCCGTCGGGTTGAATACAGGGGCCGACCGGCCATCATCGGGACCCTGATAGACATCACCCGCCGCAGGCAATCGGAAGAGGAACTGCGTTATCGGGATGCCATCCTTGAGACCCTCGCTTACGCCAGCGAGCAACTTCTGCTTGGCGAGCCGGACAGAGTGTTGCCCGATCTGCTCGCCCGCCTGGGGCAGGCCTCCGATGTCAGCCGTGTGTATGTGTTCAGGAACCACACCGCTCCTGACGGGACGCTGTTAGCCAGCCAGGTCTGCGAGTGGACCGCGCCCGGCCACACTCCTCAGGCGAACAACCCTGAGTTACAGGGTATCCCGTATCTGGAGGCCGGGTTTGGGCGCTGGGTCGAGATTCTGGGGGCCTCCGAGCCTCTCTCCGGGCTGGTGCGCGACTTTCCGGAGCCGGAGCGGGCCTTCCTTGAGGCGCAGGGTATACGCTCGCTGCTCGTTGTCCCGATCTTCAGCGAGGGGGAGTGGTGGGGCTTCCTCGGTTTTGATGACTGTGAGAAAGATCGTCACTGGTCGTCCGCCGAGATCGGGGCGCTCAGGAGCGTTGCCGGGGCGCTGGGGGCTGCCTTCACCCGGCAGCGCATTTCGCAGGCTGAGCAGGAACAGCGTGCGCTGGCCGAGGCGCTGGCCGATACAGCCGCCGCGATCAACAGTTCCCTCGATCTGGAAGAGGTGCTCGGCCTGATCCTCGAAAACGTGGAGCGGGTGGTCCCTCATGACACGGCCTCGATCATGCTGGTTGAGTCGGGCGTTGCCCGTGTGGCCCGCTGCCGGGGGTATCGGGACCCGGAGCTTGAGGAAGAGGTCATGAAGCTGCGTTTCCCCATTTCCGAAACGCCCACCCTCCATCATGCGGCGAAGACGGGGGAGCCGCTCCTCATCCCCAATGTGGCCGACTACCCCGGCTGGCTTCATCTCACCTCTCAGGAGCCGACACGTTCTTATCTGGGTGCGCCGATCTGCGTGGATGGCGTGACGATTGGCTTTCTCACGCTGGATAGCTGGGAACCCGACTACTTCACGCCCGCGCACGCCCGCCGTCTGCAGGCTTTTGTGGATCAGGCCGCCGTTGCCATCCAGAATGCGCGATTGTATCAGGAGCTGGAAGCCTACAGTTCGTATCTGGAACAGGCCGTTGAGGAGCGCACGACCGAGCTCCAGCGCAGCAAGGAGCGTGTGGAGGCGATCCTCAACAACAGCCCGGATGCCATTCTCCTGCTCGGAGCCGATGGGAGGATCGGGACGGCAAACCCGGCTTTCTACAGAACGTTCGGCTACGAGGTGGACGAGGTTTATAATCATTCGCTGGACAGTCTGGTCAAAGCCGACTATGCGGAAGCCGTGAGGGCGGCGCTGGAAGCTCTGATAGAGAAACACGAGGTGCAGCGTCTGGAGGCCGTCGCGCGGTGCAAGGGGGGCGAGACCTTCGACGCCGATATCGAGATGGCTCCCATCAAAGAAGGGCAGAAGCTGGTGGGCATCGTGTGCGGCCTGCGGGACATCAGCAGCCTGAAAGAGGTGGCCCGCATGAAAGAAGCCTTTGTCTCCAACGTCTCTCACGAGCTGCGCACTCCGATCACCAGCCTCAAGCTGAACCTCCGGCTTCTGTCGCTTGACCCGGAACGGCAGGAGGTCTATCTGGAGCGGCTGAACCGCGAGGTGGAGCGGCTGAATAAGATCATCGAGGACCTTCTGCGCCTCTCCCGTCTGGATCAGGGCCACGTCCAGCTACATCTTGAGCCGGTGGACCTTAACGTGCTGGCGGAGCAGTTCCTCAGCGACCGCTCCCCTCTGGCCGAGAGCCGGGGCCTGGCCCTCAACCTCAGGAAGGAAAGCGACCTGCCGCCGGTGCAGGCCGACGCCGGGCTGCTGGGGCAGGTGTTGAGCATCTTTCTGACCAACGCGCTCAACTACACTCCGGCGGGGGGGCGGGTCACGATCAGCACGCAGGTTCGCCGGATGGGCGGCAGGCAGTGGGTGGGCCTGAGTGTCAGCGATACGGGGCCGGGGATCCCACCGGAGGAGCAATCTCATCTGTTTGAGCGGTTTTTCCGGGGCAAAGTGGGGCGCGATTCCGGTGCGCCGGGGACCGGTCTGGGACTGGCAATCGCCAGGGAGATCGTGGATTTGCATAGAGGCCGGATAGAAGTTGACAGCGAAGGAGTTCCGGGCGAAGGGACTACATTTACTGTCTGGCTGCCTGCGGAGGAATAGGATTGATGAACCCGCTGAATGGAAAACAGACAACTGGCGCCACTATTCTGGTAGTTGATGACGATGAGGTCGTGCTGAGCAGCGTGGCTGATCTGCTGCGCATTTCAGGCTATCGGGTTCTCACCGCGACGAACGGCGTACATGCGCTCCAGATTCTGCAGAGTCAGACTCCCGATCTGATCGTCGCCGATATCATGATGCCTCGAATGAACGGCTATCAGTTCTACAAGGCGGTGCGGGATAACCCCTCCTGGACATCCATCCCCTTCATCTTCCTGACGGCTCGCGATCAGCAGAAAGACATCCGGGAGGGGTACAGTCTGGGAGCCGATCACTACCTGACCAAGCCGTTTGAGCCGGAAGACCTGCTGGTCGCGGTGGAAGCGCGGCTGAAGCGGATGCAGGCCATCCAGTCCGTCATCCAGGCCGACGTGGAGGACGCGAAGGAGCAGCTTCTCACCGTCTTCAGCCATGAGCTACGCACGCCGTTGAGCTACATCTACGGCTACGTCCACCTGCTGCGTGAAGGCCGCCCCACTCTGGACGACGAGGCTACCGATTACCTCCTCGACAGCATCCAGCGCGGCACGGAGCGGGTGGTTAAGCTGGTTGAAGACCTGATGCTCATCGTGCACATTGACAGCGGCGCAGCCGAGATGGAGGTGGCCCGCCACCGCAGCCCGACCAATCTTAGCTTTCTGATCGAAAGGGTGGTCGCCGGCCTGCAGGAGGAGGCGCAGGAGCGCAACGTCGCCATCTCAATGCTGATCCCGAAAGAGCTGAAGTGCTTCTGCAGGCCGGTGTATGCCGAGGACATATTCAAGCGGGTGATTGAGAACGCCATCAGGTTCAGCAAGCCGGAAGGGGGGGAGGTCTGGATTCGGGCCGGGGTGGAGGGTGACCGCGCCGTTATCACCGTGGAGGATAACGGGATCGGGATCGCCCCGGAGCGGCTCCCGCACCTCTTCGGGCATGCCCGGCAGATCGAGCAGGGCGATTCGGATCAGGAGGAAGGGGGCGGCGGGCTGGGGCTGGCGATTGCCTGCCGGCTGGTACAACTGCATGGTGGGGATATTCAGGTCAGCAGCCAGCCCGGCGAGGGGACGGTGTTCACCATCTCGCTCCCCCTTGCGCCCGGGGCGGATGCCGTCTAGTGCGGCGGGGCTCCCGTCAGGAAGCCCCTTCCGCCGCGAGACGCCCGTACTGATAATAAGCGGCACAGGCCCCCTCGCTTGACACCATCGGTGCGCCGAGCGGTGTCCGGGGGGTGCATTCTTTCCCGAAGGCGGGGCACTCGTTCGGCTTCAGCCGACCCTGCAAAACCAGCCCGGCCTGACACAGTTCGGATTCGGAGACCTCAATAGCGCCCACGTCGAACCGGAGTTCGGCGTCGTAGTCGGCGAACTCCGGTCGCAGCCGCCACCCCGACTGCGGGATCAGCCCCACGCCGCGCCACTTACGATCACAGGACTCAAACACCTGATTGATGATCTTCTGGGCGGGGATGTTGCCCTCCGGGACGACCAGCCGCTCGTAAGCGTTTTCCACCTCGGCCCGCCCCTCCTCGAGCTGCCGGATGGCCCGCAGAATCCCCCACGCCAGATCAAGCGGCTCAAACCCCGTCACGACGATGGGGACTTTGAAGCGTTCGGCCAGCGGCTCGTACTCCCACGTGCCCATGACGGTGCAGACGTGCCCGGCGGCCAGAAACGCCTGAACGCGGTTTTCCGGCGAGGTGAGCAGCGCCTCGATGGCGGGCGGAACACGCACGTGGGAGACCAGCATCGAGAAGTTCCTGATCCCCTGCTGGTGCGCCTGAAGGATCGCCATCGCGTTGGCCGGGGCGGTGGTCTCGAACCCGACGCCGAAGAAGACCACCTCTTTATCCGGGTTCTCCCGCGCGATCTTCAGGCAATCGAGCGGTGAGTACACCACCCGCACGTCGCCCCCCTCCGATTTGATCTGAAAGAGGTCTTTGGAAGAGCCGGGCACGCGCAGCATGTCCCCGAAGGAGGCGAAGATCACATCGGGGCGGGAGGCGATCTGCAGGGCCTTATCTATCAACTCCAGAGGCGTCACACAGACCGGACAGCCGGGGCCGTGAACCAGTTCGATCTTGTCGGGGAGCAGTTGATCGAAGCCGTACCGGATCAAATTGTGGGTCTGTCCCCCGCAGATTTCCATCAGCACCCAGGGGCGGGTGACGGTCCGGTGGATCTCCTCCAGAATGGGCTTGACGCGCTCCGCGTCACGGTATTCTGTCAGATACTTCACAGCCTTCTATTCCCCGTCTCCGCGAGGGGCTTCTTCCTCGCCCAGCTCCTCGCCCAGTGCTCCCATCTCCCGCAGGAGGGCCAGCGTCTCCTGTGCCTCCTGCTCGTCAATCAGGTTGAGAGCGAAGCCGACGTGAACGACCGTATAGTCGCCGACTTTTGCCTCCGGCACGTAGGCCAGACAGGCTTCCTTGATGATGCCTCCGAAGTCAATCTTCCCCATCAGAAGGCCGTTGATCTCGTATATCTCGGTGATCTTGCCGGGTACTCCCAGGCACATAGCAGGTTATCTCCTCTCTGTGGCTTGAAGTGTGGCCGCCGGTCCGGCTTTCTTGCGCCTGACCTGCTCCCGCAGCCAGTTATACCACGCCTCCAGCCCTTCGCCGGTGCGGCAGGAGACGGGGAAGAAGGTCAGGCCCTCGTTCAGTGCCTCCACGCCGCGCCGGAAATACTCCACGTCAAACTCCTGAACGGCCAGATAGTCAATCTTGTTCAGGAGCAGCACATCCGCTCCCCGGAACATGGCCGGATACTTATAGGGTTTGTCGTCCCCTTCGGGCACGCTGGCGATCACGATGTTGGCGTGCGTGCCCAGTTTGAAGCTGGCCGGGCAGATCAGGTTTCCCACGTTCTCCACGAGCAGCAGATCAATCGCCTCGAGATCAAGGCGGGGCAGGGCCGAGATGACCATATTGGCGTCCAGATGGCAGTTCCCGCCCGTGTTGATCAACTCAACCGGGATGCCATGCACCGCGATCTTCTCGACATCAACCGGCACAACGTCGCCGTCTACGGCGGCCAGCCGCATCTCGTCTTTCAGTGCCTCGACGGTGCGCAGGATCAGGCTTGTTTTTCCCGCGCCGGGCGAGGCCATCAGGTTGATGGCGAAGACGCCTGCCGCGTCCAGACGGGCGCGGACATCCGCCGCCAGCGCGTCGTTGGCGCTCATGATCTGTTCCTGGACTTCAACCTTCCGGGGTCGGGTCATTTACCTCTGTTCCTTCCACTTCGATGCTGTCCAGCCTGAACTGGTCGCCATCCACGACGGTCACACGCGCCCCCCCGCACTGCGGGCACAGGCCGCCGAACTCGCTCATCCCGAATTCGGCCCCGCAGGCCAGGCAACGAAAGCGGCCCGGCACGCGCTCAAAGTGCAGCTCGGCCTGCTCGGCGATTGTCCCTCTGGCGATGATCTCCCAGTACATCTGAACGGACTCGTCCATCACCGAGGAAAGCTCCCCGATGACCAGATTCAGGCGGGTAACGCGGGTGGCTCCGGCCCGCTCCGCGTGTTCCAGCGTCAGGTGTAGCAATTGCTCTGTGATGCCCAGTTCGTGCACTGGCTGTCTCCATTTCTGACCGGGTATATCTATAATTAGTACATTTGCCGGATACCGGTAAGTTACGCCCGTCACGTGTTAGGGTGATCTTTGTCCTGACATCCTTCTCTTGCGCTCAATAATCGCGCCCCAGCAGATGCCGGTTGCCGATGCGGACGTTGCGCAGACCGGCCTCCAGAGCGGCCTGACGGGCCGCTTCCGCGTGGCTGACGGAGGTCGGCGGCAGGTCGGGCATCAGGTAACTGGGGGCGAAGCCGAGGAGCGCGTAGGGAATATCCGGGTTGAGGCGGGCGATGAAACGGGCGATCCGCCCCACCTCGTCGGCGTCCACGTAGCCGGGGACCAGCAATGTGCTGGCGACGACCGGCGGCGGGGAAGGGCGCTCCCCGAAACGGCGGGCCGCCAGCGCGAAGTTGCTCAACGTCTGGCGGTTGCTCCAGCCGGTCAGGGCGATGTGCAGGGCCTCGGTGTATGCCTTGAGGTCGAACTTGATGCACCCCCCGCTCTCCAGCGAAAGCTGCACCGCCCGGCTGAGCAGGCGCGGGTTGCTGGTTCCCGCCGTTTCCCAGCAAATGACCACCCCGCGCTCCGCCAGCAGCCGCGCCGAGGCGAGGGCGTGCGGCATCTGTGAGGCGGGATCGCCGCCGAAATAGCACACGCAGAAGGTGGCCGGGTTGGCCTGTCGGGCCAGTTCTTCCGCGCTCATCCCTGCCTGGCTCCTCGCCTCCACCTGACGGAAATGCCAGTTCTGGCAGTAGAGGCAGTCCAGCGTGCAGCTCTGGTAGAAAACGGCCAGATTGTGCCTGCCGATCTGAGCGCTCCCGGCACAGACCCAGTCGGCGACGCAGTTGGTCGGCAGCGGATCGCGGTACCAGTGCAGAATCCCCCGTCGCGGCGTTCCGGCGATGTGCCGCAGACGACCACCTTCGACCGTTCGCAGGCCGCAGAAACCGCGCTCTCCTTCGCCGATCACGCACTCGCAGGCGCACAGTGAGCACCGGACGCCTTCCGCCCGGCGCGGCGGGGCTTCCGGCAGGCCGAACAGTCGCCGTGAGTTTCGATGGGCGGCGCGGGCCTGTGTAAGCCCGGCCTGAGTGCGGGCACAGTCCGGGCAGACCCCCGGTATCTCCGCCATGAGGGGGTGTGCCTGCCCGCAGACGGCACAGGTTGGTGATCCCTTCATTTGCCTGACCGGGAAAACTCAAAGCGTTGCCCTGCGTCGGACGCCCTCTGTTCGGAGCATCCTCCCTCATTGTAGCGTGTTTGCCCTCTTGACGTGTACTGAAGCCGGTCTATGTGTTAAGATTTGTGGGCTTTATGCCCGGCCTGTGGCCGAGCCTTGAATGATTCACCGACACGCCAGATAGTGATCTATGCCTCAGTTCACAAAACCCGGACCACCCATCCCTGAACCGTTGAGGGGCCTGGAACCCGATACCTGGGCGCATTACACCGTCACGGAGCGTATGCCGGACATCGCCCGGCGGGTGCTGGCCGAAAACAACTTCCCCCCTGCCATCGTGGAGAGGATGGAAGCCCTGATCGAGGAGATTCCCTACCGGACGATCCGACCGCTGGAAGACCCGACGGCCCCCGATGCCCCCGACTGGGAGCGATACGTGGCTCCCTATCTGGGGCAGAACTGGCTTCAGGTTCCCTGGTTCTTCGCCGAGATGTACTTTTACCGCCGCATCGTCGAGGCTACGGGGTACTTCCAGACTGGCCCGGGGCAGGGGATCGATCCCTACTCGCGCCAGAAGCAGCAGGGGCTTGAGATGGCTACAGAGCCCGCGCGCATACTGGCCCGCCGTCTGAGGGGCTGGCTCTCCAATCCGGCCCGGAACGGAGAGGCGCTTACCCTTCTGCTCGTCACGGCTCTGTGGGGGAATCAGGCCGATCTGAGCATCTGGCCCGCCGGAGGGGCGGAGGAGCAGCCCGGCCACGAGGACATCCACCAGAGCCTCGCCCACATCGTGGTGAACGAGACCGGGGCCATTCTGGAGTACGTCTCCGAACTGGGGACGATCTCGCGGGTGGATTTTCTGGTGGATAACGCTGGCTTCGAGTTGATCTCCGATCTGGGGCTGGCGGACTACCTGCTCGACAGCGGGCTGGCGGAGGTTGTCCACCTGCACCTGAAGGCGCATCCGACCTTCGTCTCCGACGCGCTCATCCGGGATGTGTACAGGACGATTGAGCATCTGGAAACGTCACCTGATGTCAACGTCCGTCTGTTCGCCGCCCGGCTGGAAGACCACCTTCAGGATGGCAGCCTGCGCCTGTTCCGGCACTTTTACTGGAACTCGCCGCTGAGCGGCTGGGAGATGCCCGACTCCGTTCGGGATGATCTGGCCGCCTCCCGGCTGGTGATCAGCAAGGGGGACGCCAACTACCGGCGGTTGCTCGGCGACCGTCACTGGCCGTTTACCACGCCCTTTGAGGACATCGTCTGCTACTTCCCCGCGCCGCTGGTCGCTCTGCGGACCTTCAAATCAGAGCTGGCGGCTGGCCTGCCGCCGGGTCTGCCGGAGGAGCTATCCCGCGAGGACCCGCGCTGGCTGGTGAACGGACGGCGCGGCGTGATTCAGTTTGCCCATCCGGGCCGCTCTCACTCGGCGGGGAGTTCCGCCTGAGCCCTGCCCACCTCTCCCGCACGGGTGATGGCGAGTTTCACGCCGACTGGCCCCAGAATCTCGACCACGACGGTGGTGGCCGTGATCACGTTCAGGACGAAGCGGCCCATCTCCGCGGCCTCGCCGCCGAGCGGCCCGAAGCGTGCCTGAGTAGCCAGCGCCAGCCCGATCGCGACTCCTCCCTGCGTCAGCAGGGCCAGCCCGAGGTTTTGCCGGACGGCTGGCTCGGCCCCGCCGAGGGTTCCGCCTGCCCATGCGCCGATGTACTTACCGAAGCTGCGCAACACGATGTAGATAATGCCGATCAGGCCGATGCTCATAAGCTGGTCCACATGGAGCCGTGCCCCCACCAGCGCAAAGAACAGCACGTAGATGATCGGCCCCGCCTGCTCGATGGTGCTCTGGATGTACGTCCCGTTCTGGGGAGTGCGGTTAACGACGACCATCCCCAGCGTCATTGTGGTGAGGATGGGTGAGAGATCGAGAACACGGGACAGC
>DRKO01000429.1 GCA_011051745.1 Chloroflexota bacterium
AGACCAGCATCACATTCGAGACATGGATCGGCGCTTCAAACTGGATGATCCCCGGCTGCACCTGGCTTCGGCCGGCCTGAATGGGGCTCTGGTGCTTTTTGCGGATGTTCACCCCTTCCACAACGATGCGACGCTGCTTGGGGTAAGCGCGTAGCACCCGGCCCCGCACTCCCCGGTCGTTCCCGGCGATCACCTCCACCACATCATCCCGACGGATACGCATCTTATTCCTTGTCATAGTCCATCGCCTCCAGTTCACAGCACCTCTGGAGCGAGGGAGATGATCTTGGTGAACCCTGCCTCGCGCAGCTCACGGGCTACCGGCCCGAAGATACGGGTTCCCTTCGGGCTACGGCTCTGGCCTTCCAAGATCACAGCCGCGTTATCGTCGAAGCGGATATACGAACCATCCTCGCGCCGATACTCTTTGGCAGTGCGCACGATAACGGCACG
The DNA here is from genome assembly GCA_011051745.1 of Chloroflexota bacterium. Lineage (GTDB taxonomy): Bacteria > Chloroflexota > Anaerolineae > Aggregatilineales > UBA3940 > DRKO01. The sequence goes on from DRKO01000429.1 coordinate 454, forward strand.
CACAATGTCACCTTTCTTGACGTTGCTATTCGGCTGAGCGCTCTTAACGGTCGCGACGATCACATCCCCGACGCCCCCGTAATAGCGCTTCGAGCCGCCCAGAACGCGGATCGTCAGTATCTCCCGCGCTCCGCTATTATCGGCTACTTTTAGCCGGCTCTCCTGCTGAATCATGGCTGAACCCTCTTCACCTGATTATGAACCCTCTGCCTGTTCAGCAGCCGGTTCTTCCTCGTCGCCGGGCACAGAGACCAGGTCCGCGACATCGGTCGTCCGCGCGCTGATGTCCTCCCGGATGATCTCCTGGACCACCCACCGCTTGTGGCGGCTCAGAGGACGCGACTCGACGATCACAACCGTATCCCCGATCTCGCACTCGTTCCCCTCGTCGTGCGCCATATAGCGCTTGTGGCTGCGAACGACCTTCTCGTAGAGCGGATGCCGGTAAGTACGCTCCACCTGCACGACGACGGTCTTATCCATCTTATTGCTGACTACCACACCGGTCAGCCGACGCCTCTTATTGCCCATTCCCAATCTCCTACTCTGCTTCGCGCTCGGCCTCAAGTTCACGCTCACGCATCACCGTCAGGATACGGGCAATGTCTCGCCGGATCATCCGCAAGCGATTGTGATCCTCTAGCTGGCCCGAGGCGAGTTGGAAGCGCAGGTTGAAGTATTCTTCCTTGGCCTCGTCCAAACGAACAGCCAGTTCCTCGTCTGTCAGTTCACGCAGCTCGGAGGCTTTCATCAGTCCGTCACCTCCACCCCGGAAATGGGATCAATGCGTTTGATGATCTTGCACTTGATCGGCAGCTTATAGCTCGCCAGCCGGAGGGCTTCCGTGGCTACGTCCAGGTCCACGCCCGCGATCTCAAACATCACGCGGCCCGGCTTGACAACCGCCACCCAGTGATCAACCGATCCCTTTCCCTTGCCCATTCGGGTTTCGGCGGGCTTGGCCGTCACGGATTTATCTGGAAAAATGCGAATATAACCCTTGCCGCGCCGCTTGAGATGGCGCACGATGGCCCGCCGGGCGGCCTCGATCTGGCGGCTGGTGATCCAGGCCGGTTCGAGCGCCTGAAGCCCGATGTCGCCAAAGTCAACCTTGTTGCCCCGCATGGCCTTGCCCTTCATCCGCCCGCGGAACTGCTTGCGATATTTGACTCGTTTCGGCATTAACATAGTGCACGTCTCCACACGGCAGCGCAGCCCCACCCCACGACGGGCCACCCACCGATTTCTGTGTTCTGAGCAGGGCCGTCCTGACCCGTATTACTGGCTGACGTAAACGTCCGCTCGTTCCTGTTCCTCGCCGGGCAGAACGTCGCCCTTGTAAATCCAAACCTTCACGCCGATACGCCCGAAGGTCGTCAGCGCCTCAGCCGTGCCGTAATCAATGTCCGCCCGCAGCGTCTGCAGGGGCACGCGGCCTTCCTGCTTCCACTCGCGGCGGGCCATCTCCGCACCGGAGAGCCGCCCGGAGCACATCACCTTGATGCCCTGTGCGCCCTGGCGCATCGCCTGAGAGACGGCGCGGTTCATGGCGCGGCTGTGCGAAATACGACGCTCGAGCTGGCTGGCGATGTTTTCCGCAACCAGCTTGGCATCCAGATCGGGCGAGGGGATTTCTTCAACCTCGATCTTGATCTTCTTGCCGCCGGTCAGCTCCTCGAGCTTCTGGCGGAGTTCCTTCACCGCCGCCCCCCGGCGTCCGATCACGATGCCGGGTCGGGCCGTGTGCAGGGTGATCAGGACTTGATTGGGGTAACGCTCGATCTCAATGCGGGAGATGCCCGCGTTACGGTGCATCTTGTAGATCGTATCGCGGATGGCGAAGTCCTCGTGCAATAGCTCGCCGTAACGCCGACCGTCCGCATACCAGCGTGCGTTCCAGTCCTTAATAACCTTCAGGCGGAAACCGATTGGGTGTACTTTACGTCCCATACTTTCAGCTCTCCTGCCCCTCGCCCTCTACCTCGGCGATCTCCTCACGCTCACTCAGCACGACCGTGACATGAGCAGTCCGCCGGATGATGGGCTTAAACCGCCCCCGTGCGCCGAAACGTCGCCAGGGGCGACGCGGCCCTTCGTTGGCATAAATCTGTGAGATGTACATCTCCCCCGGGTCCAGCTCGAAATTGTTCTCGGCGTTAGCCACCGCGCTCTTGATGACCTTCATCACCAGCGGTGCGCCCTTCTGCGGCATGTGCCGTAACAGGTCCATGGCCTCGTAGGGGTCAAGCCCCCGCACCACGTCGCAGACCAGCCGGATCTTCTGGGGCGAGATCGGCAGGTACTTGGCCGTTGCACGCACGTCCATACCTACCGCCTCCCCTTCTTCTCTTTAGCAAAGTGCCCCCGGAACGTCCGGGTCGGGGCAAACTCGCCGAGCTTGTGGCCGACCATGTTCTCCGTGATATAGATCGGCACATGGCGACGCCCATCATGAACGGCAATCGTATGCCCCACAAACTGCGGGAAGATCGTGGACGCCCGGCTCCAGGTTCGAATGACTTTCTTCTCACCGGTCGCGTTCATTCGCTCGATCTTGGCCAGCAGCTTGGGGTCAACATACGGTCCCTTCTTCAAACTGCGTGACATCGTCCTGTTTCCTCCGATTAACCCATCTCACCCGAAACACCCCTCCGGCAACCGGTCAGGCCCGGTGAGAAAAGGTATCTCGCACATCAGCTCGCTTAACGGCGTTTCTTGCTACGACGCCGCACAATGTACTTGTCCGTGCGCTTATTGCGGCGCGTCTTCTTGCCGAGGGTCGGCTTCCCCCAGGGCGACTTGGGCCCCGGCATACCGATCGGGGAACGCCCCTCGCCGCCACCATGCGGATGGGAGGCCGGGTCCATCGCGCTACCGCGCACCGCCGGACGCCAGCCCAGCCAGCGCCTCCGGCCCGCCTTGCCAAGCTTGATGTTGCCATGGTCGGTATTGCCAACCTGACCGATGGTCGCCATGCAGGCCTGGCGGATCAGGCGAACCTCGCCGCTGGGCATACGCACATGGGCGTAATCCCCTTCTTTCGCCAGCAATTGCGCCGACGTACCGGCTGCACGGACAAGCTGCCCTCCCCGGCCCTCGTACAGCTCGATGTTGTGGATCGTCGTCCCAACCGGAATATTCCGAATGGGGAGGGCGTTACCGGGGCGAATCTCGGCCCCCGGGCCGCTCATTACCGTATCGCCGACCTGCAAACCGAGGGGCGCGATGATATACCGCTTCTCCCCATCGGCATACACGATCAGGGCAATGCGTGCCGAGCGGTTCGGATCGTACTCGATGCTGGCGACCCGGCCCGGAATGCCGAACTTGTCGCGCTTAAAGTCAATGATGCGATAGCGCCGACGGTGTCCGCCGCCCCGATGCCGGACCGAGATACGGCCCTGATTGTTGCGGCCTGCCCGCCTGCGCAGCGGCTCTGTCAGCGACTTTTCAGGCTCGCTGCGGGTGATTTCCTCAAACGTGTGGCCCGTCATCCCCCTGCGACCGGGGGAGGTGGGCTTATACTTCTTGATCGGCATAAGATACCTCGGATCGCGTTCTTGGTGCGTTCACCATCTCCAGGTGCGCTTACGTACCGTAGACATCAATCTTCTGCCCCGGCGCAACGGTGACATAGGCTTTCTTCCAGGCCTTCTTGCGAATGTACGTCTTCCGCAGGCGGCGCCCTCGCTTGGCAGGCATGATCGCCGTTCGGACCTTGATAACGTCCACATCAAAGATGGCCTCCACAGCCTCCTTGATCAACGGCTTGTTGGCCCGCATGTCCACCTCGAAGACATACACGTTATGCTCATCCGTCAGGCGCTGACTTTTCTCAGTCACCACAGGGCGCCGGATCACATCATAAAGATGAAGTTCGGGCATCGTTACTCGCTCCTCTGCGTCCCAAGCCAGCTCGTGATCTGCTCGAGCGCCGCCAGGGGAATGATCACCCGGTCGAACTTCAGCAGATCGCGGATGTTCAGGTAGCTGGCCCGCAGGTAACGCGCATCGGGCAGATTGCGCAGCGAAAGCTGGACGTTCTCGTTCGCCTCAGGGAGCAAGACCAGCGCGCTGGCGTCCCCCACCAGGGTATAGAGGATGTCTGCCATCTCGCGCGTCTTGGGGGTCGGGATATCCAGCTTATCAACCAGCACGATCTCGCCTTCAGCCGCCTTGGCAGAGAGAGCCGCCCGCAGCGCCGCCCGGCGCATTTTCTTGGGCATCTTCTTCCGGTAGCTGCGCGGACGCGGGCCATGGGCAACCCCGCCGCCGACGAAGATCGGCGCGTTGCGGCTGCCATGCCGTGCCCGGCCTGTGCCCTTCTGGCGATACCATTTCTTCTTCGTGCGGTTGACCTCCCCGCGCGACTTGGTCTTGTGTGTGCCCAGGCGTGCGTTAGCCATCTGACGAACATAGGCCTGGTGCATCAGCCCCACATTGATCGGCGCTTCGAAAATATCGGCGGGAAGTTCGACTTCATCCACCTCGCGCCCTTTTATATCCTTGACAGGGAGTTTGATCGTCATCAGACTACCTCTACGACCTCTGCTTAACTGACTGGCGGATCGTCACCAGGCCGCCCTGAGCGCCCGGCACACTCCCCTTCACAGCCATCAGGTTCCGCTCCGGGTCAACCACCACCACCTCAAGGTTCAGGGAAGTGACCCGCTGTCCGCCCATCCGGCCCGCCATGCGTGTGCCCTTGCGCACACGGCCCGGCGTGCTGGTTGAGCCGATTGAACCCGGCGCACGCTCACGGTCAGATTGCCCGTGAGTCTTGGGCTGTCGCCTGAAGCCATGACGCTTAATCGTACCGGCGAACCCGCGCCCCTTGCTGATCCCGACCACATCCACACGGTCTCCGGCCTCAAAGACCTCAACCGTGATCTTCTGCCCCTCCTCGAGCTCCGAGATGTCTTCCACCCGGAACTCCCGCAGATAGCGCAGGGGCGGGACGGGATTGCTCAGCTTCTTGCGCTCAGGGCGCTTCTCATCCGGCTCGAGCAAGCCCAGATGCCCCCGGTGGGGCTTCTTCAGCCGCCGCGCAACCTTGCGCTGGCGAACTTTTTCATCGGCCACATCGGCAGCGACTTCCTCAAAACCAAGCTGTACCGCCGTGTAACCGTCTCGCTCTTCGGTTTTGATCTGCGTAACCCAGCAGGGCCCCGCCTGTATGACCGTTACCGGGATGGCGACCCCATCCTCGTCGAATACCTGGGTCATCCCTACTTTTTTGCCTATGATGCCCTTAATCATCGCGGCACTGCCTCCCAGGGGACTGCATTCTAAGAGAACGACTCATCGGGACGTCCTCTCACTCTACTTTCCCCCGTGTTTCACTGAGTGGCTGCCTGTCTCCGGCAGCCTCGATACGCTCTTTAAGATGATCCGCGGCCCGCCGGAGGCTAAATCTTAATCTCGATGTCTACACCAGCCGGCAGGTTCAGACGCGTCAGAGTGTCAATCGTCTTGGCGTCAGGATCAAGCACATCAATCAGGCGCTTGTGAATGCGCATCTCGAAGTGCTCCTGGGAATCCTTGTCAATAAACGGCGAGCGACGTACCGTCCAGCGATGAATTCGTGTTGGAAGGGGGATCGGTCCCAGGACACGCGCCCCTGTACGTTCTGCTGCCTCAACAATCCGACGCGCCGATTCATCTAACACACGGTGGTCGTAGGCTTTCAGTCGAATACGGATTTTCTGCTTTGCCATGAACAATCCCTCAGATGTCGGGCGTCAGGCGGTCTTGAGAACCGCCTGACGCTCAACAAGCTGATAATGCCTACTCCAGAATCTCGGTGATCACACCAGCGCCGACGGTGAGGCCGCCTTCGCGGATGGCGAACTTGGCCCCCTTGTCGAGGGCGGCGGGCTTCTGCAACTCAACCATCAGGTTGACATTGTCGCCCGGCATCA